>CAJWMI010000001.1 GCA_913043185.1 uncultured Fidelibacterota bacterium
TTCCAAAATCTTCTACATCTTTTTTTGACTTAAAGCCTAGTTCTTTTTCAACCTCAATCTCAACCCACAGTCCTTGACAGTCAAAACCATTCTGATATCTTAGTTCAAAGCCAGACATTGACCTGTAACGATTATATATATCCTTTAACGTTCTTCCCCAGGCATGGTGAACACCCATAGGGTTATTAGCCGTAATAGGACCATCTATAAAACTCCATTTTGGTTTTCCCTTATTGAGCTTTCGACGCTTATCAAATATATTTTGATCTTCCCAGAAATCTAGTACCTCGTGCTCTTGTGAAATAAAGTCGACGTTGGATTTAATTTTCTTTATGGCCATAGAATAAATTATATTCGTTATTAGACCAAGAAATTAGGTCGTTATGCTTTTAGTTTGCTAGTTAAGAAAGCGGATAATTGAGAAAATTAATATATTAGAATCTAGGAATCGAATGAACCCAATACTATTTCTGGTAGTTTACTCATTCTTTTAGCTAATCTTGAAACGGATCTTTCGAAAAACCATGCCAGCCCTGTATGAATATCATCATTAAAGGGTTCTGTCCAACTTTCATCAAGAAATCCTGGACCAAAATACGCTCCTAGCAAAGATCCTGATGTTGCTCCAAAACTATCTGTATCAGCTCCCTGGCTAACCTGTATACAAATTCCATGTCCAACATTTTCTGCAAACAATAAGGTATTTATTAACATTCCTATTTCTTGATAGATCCTACAATGACCATATTCTCCGTATTTGTCATTTATTTTTTTGTATCCTTCTTCCCAATTATCTGAATTCTTAACATCTGAAAAACAAACAGAAACTCTATCAAAAAACCGACTTTTTTGCGGGACAAATTTAAGAGCAGTTTCAATTATTTCTTTTCTGTCTTTCATAATCTGAGCACATGAAATTGCAGCAGCAATAAACATGGTTCCATATATACCTGTCCTATCATGAGTAAAACTTGCATCTCTCCAAGCTAGTTCTGCCGCCTTTGCAGGGTTCCCTGGAAAAGCATAACCATAAGCATCAGCTCTTATTGCTGCTCCGCACAATTCATTTCCAGGATTTAATATATCGTTAAATATATCTAAAGAATTTTCTGGATCATCCGTAGTAGTTATTAATTCAGGTATTCCAATACCTCCTTTTTCTAGCCAATGTAATCTATGATCTAAACCAAGAGTTTCTATTCCAGTCCTTAATAATCGCACCCTTTCAGGTCCAAAAGTTGTTCCAATTGGAAGATGGTGCAACCAAAGTTCTTTTATATCTTCATGAGTAAATCCAGGACCATATTTTTCTAATAATAACATACCTATTATCGTGTAATTTATGTCATCATCAGGTGCTACATATTGAATATGTTCTCTAGCAGTGATAGGAAAAGAACGATGAACTCTTGGCAAAACTTTTTCGATATCTTTTGAGATATACTGTGACATTGGCCAATCACCTATTTTCTCAAGAGCGGATCTAATTTCATGTCCTGTAAAACAAGACTCAATTGGCTTTCCTAATACACAACCGCATAAAGACCCTAAAAAAGCAGCCTCAATTCTTTTTGCACTGTCTCCAAGATCTACACCTGAAATTTGTCCTTTTGGCCTAGAAGGATCCATTTGATTTAATATTTCGTTAATAGAATTTGGCTCTATATATGGCCAATCTTTTTTTATTTCTAATGAGGATAATTTTACAGAAAATTTTATAAGATCGTCGTAACTATCTCGTAAACTATCTAACTCATCTTGTAAACCATCAATCTGATAACCCTGCTCACCTTTGTTTAAAACTACGCCGTGAATCCTCTCTCTTAGAGCATCAATTTTGATTAACATTGGTTTCTACTTATCTCATTTTTCTACATACGCAGTATCAAAAAAGAAATAGAATTTATTTAGGCTCAGGTATTCTTCCTGTATAGGAGATCACTCTGCTTATATGTATCTCTGCTCCAACAGCCTCTGGTCTTTTTTCACCAGTTACCTCAACTCTTAAAGTATGTTTACCATCAGGAATATTAATTATCCATACTGCAGTACATTGAGATGAATTATTATATTCTTTTCTAGTATACATATCTCTTGTCTGCATCAGTTCCCCATCTATGTATGCATTAAGTATCCCACATTGTTCATGAAGATTACCCTGGACATATACACAGGTGCCAGATAATTCGACCTCGAAATAGTCACCAGCATTATCTGAAACATAAAAATCAGGAAAATGTTCGTGTTTTTCCCATTTTCCATGAAATTTTAGCTCTGGTGATAGCTCAGGCCAGACTGTAAACACATCCTTAAAAGCTATATTATCAAATGAAACTTCAAGCTCGCCATCAAACTCATATTCCTGTGTTTTAATCATGATTTCATCACCATCAACCGATCCACCATTTTCTAGAATATTTTCAATTGCAAGATCATAGCTGAGCTCGCTTGCAGAATTGATAGACAAAGTTGTAAAAAGATAATCCCTATCCATATATGGATCTAGCTCTTCTTTAACTGTCTTTGGCAGAGAATCATAACCAGTTAGAACCCCCATAACACCACCACAGTTTGCTACATTAGAATCAGTATCCTGCCCAGAGCGAGTACAAATTTTTATAGACTCTAGGTAATCACCTTTACCATAGAGTAATCCGAGAACTATATAGGCACCATTAAAATGTCCTTGAATATTAAACTTACCTAGAATTTTATCTTGTGCAGTAGGCCCATCAGACTTGGCCCATGGACAAAGATCATGATTATATTTATCCTCAAGCATCCCCCATGCCCATATCCAATCATCAGGATTTTCTTCATACCACAATAGTAGATCGTTAATTATCTTAGCATAATCACAATCTTCTGGTATAGCCTTCTTTGCATTTTTTATGATTCCAACTATATCACTATCTGTATACGCATAAGAATAAAGAGCTGAAAGAAAAGCACCAGCATAATAACCTTCACCATAGTTCATTATATGACCAACCTTATCTGCTATCTTTTGGGATGCGCCAGATAATCCTGGGGAAACAATTCCAATGAAATCACATTCTATTTGAAAGTCTATATCATCGGCATGAGGACTGTATTTTGGATGTCCAGATAGTCCTGGCTCAATCCCTTCTAGAAGATTCTGTCTAGCTTGCCCATTAGCGTGCCAAAGCATAAACTGTGATTTACGAAAGACATCAGCAAACTCATCCTGGCTCGCATTGAGACCTTTATCTCTCATTATTTCTAGGAATGCCATGTTAGTGTATAAATCGTCTTCTCCATGAAGCCAAGTGGTAGGCGCCTCAGGACGTATATCAAGGCTACCTCTATAAATAGCACCTTGAGCCGCAAATTCCATTGGCTCACCCATCATAGCTCCATAAGATTTTCCTGTCCAACCACCTAGAATCTTATTCTTCAGTTCTGCTTTCGTCATATTAAATTTCATAATAACATTTCTCCTGTTTTCATTTTATTATTGGTATAAGTTTTAGACCTATCAATATAATCTTGTTATATTTGTAGGATTATTTTTAAATAAGATTGAGAGAGTATTTCTGTGCATTCTTCAAATAAGAAGGACAAGAAGGACGCGTTCTCAGGGCTATCCCCTAGAAAACACAGATAATATATACTTAATTAAGAATAATTCCACTAAACATATCAAATAACGATTATTATATCGTTAATGAATTCATTATAAAGATAGGCCTATTGAAATCATTGATACACTCTGTAATCTTCCAAAATCAACGTACCCATAGTCAACCCTTGCAGTTCTTCCACCCAGAGGAACGTTTACACCAAAACCAAATGTAAGCCCTTCTTCATCATAGTTAGCTCTGTAACCAGCACGAATGGCAAGCATATCCTTATATAAATATTGTACCCCAAGGTTAATCTTTTCCCTGCCATCATTGGGATGAGTTCCTTCACAGGAAACGGTCATGAAATGAGGCCCCTCTCCATCATCCAAAAAATCCATTGCCAATCCAACACGATAGTCAACAGGCATTTTAATATCAACTGGCTCTACCTGGACATCCTCATCCCAGCCAGCGAGTCTCACATCAGGACCAAAATTACGGGCAACCATTGACAGTCTAAGGCTTTTATATCCTGTATAATATGTTGTGCCGAAGTCTAAAGAATAATTACTCACGCTATAATCTTCGATCGTCTCGCTAATAATTCTATAATTACCACCAACAGATAACTGGTCTGTAACTTTCTTAGCATAGGAAACGCCAACAGCATTGTCTGCTGCTGTAAAAGTATTTCCGGTTACTACAGCCTCTGTACGTGTTTCTCCAGCAACTTGACTGTTAATCGTCTCATCCATGTCACCATAGCTGAGCGAGGCAAAACTTAGTCCAACGACTCCGCTACCCATCTTATAACCAACCGCCACAGACGTATATTGAATATCAGCTATCCACGTTACATTGTTAAAGGCAACATCTATATTTTGTACCTCAGCCAATCCCGAAGGGTTCCCAAAAATAGCCTGTGCGGTTCCAGTATAGGCTGCCGTAAATGCGCCTGCCATACCAGCCTGGCCTGCGTCGCCATTAATTTTTAGGAATTGCCAGCCAGACAGTCCTGTCCTAACCACATCTTCCGGCCCAAGACCTGCCTGGGCTTTTAGACTAGTTATCGAAATAAAAACTGAGAGAATAATTGTTATATAAATCATTTTCTTTTTCATTTTATTACTCCTTAGAGATTATATTGTCACAAATATTGTTTTACCTAATGATTGCAAATTTACCTATAAAGGATTTCCCTTCCTGGCCAGACACTTTTGACTCCACGTGAAAAACATAAACACCCGGAGCAACATACTGCCTCCACTTACTCACCTGGTAATCTAATAGTGCAACACTGCCCCAGGACTGGCCACCTGTACCATCGTCATGTGTAATTGCCTGGATCAGCTCGCCCATTGGGGTATAGATCCGTATCTCACACTGCGCAGGTACATTAATAAACTCCATTCTTAAATCTTCGCCAACACCGTACAAACCACTTCTTTGCTTGAACGGGTTTGGAACAACATAAACCCTCTCATCCGGGAAATTTACATTGGGCGCTCTGTCTGCATATTTGGGGTTACGGTTCACATTAACCTTACCACTCTCATTACCTGCCGCATCATAAGTTGTGGCCACATAATAGTGTGCAACACCAAGGGGAAGATTTGGATCAAGGAATGTAACATTATCACCTGTTACATCACCGGCGGATATATCAGCAGCAAGAAACCAAGGACCCGAAACAAAATATGTCGAACGATAGACCCGATATCCTGCAACATCATTTGTCCCTAAAGTAGGATCCTGATAGCTGCTTGATACTTTAGGAAAACTGACTTCAAGGCCACCTTCCTTCGCTGTAATTGTAAGAGTATTTTCTTCATCTGTAGGAGTAGGCGGTGCATGATCTGCTATTGCATAATTACTACCATAGAGTGCCTTACAGGCGTCTACGTTCTCAAGCAAAGCAGCTTTTGATTCAACCGCCAAAAGGTCTATGTTGGCAACGCCTCCTGCGACAACCTTATGCATGTCCATCATTCCAAATACCGTAGCAAAAACAACCTTAACCTCTGCACCAGGAGCTAGCTCAAACGGGCCAGCGGTGTTAACCACTTCTGGCTGGCGCTCCCAGTAGCTTCCGTCTGGGTTTGTATCATCATTATGGATAGCATGAGCCTCATCCCAAGACATTCTGGGCTGGTCATAAGTCATTACAGACAAAAATTTTGCAGCATCAGCTAGTCCCTTGTAAGCAGGTGTCTCGTGGTCAGGCCTCTGTGGACACCAGGTTGGCTGACAACCCGTTGCAGCATGTGTGATATTTGTGTAGGTGCCACCGCCTCCTGAGTCCAATATAATACCGGCCATATATGCAGGTGATAAAAGCTCTGATGTTGTCGCATCAGCTACGTGAGCATCTGCAGGGTCACCAATGTCACCTCTTTCAGGACCAGGACCAAACGCATAAACGGTGTTATCCGCTTCGGTCGGATCTACGCCATCCGAGAGCAGGGCCGCACCATCATAGCTCTGATCATCCCATATGTAAAACAATCCACGGGTCTCATCCCAGTCAAACTTTTCATCACCATACCTTGCTATTACCGTAGAGCTTGGTCCGCCAAAGACACCTCTCTGAGATAAATTAGACATATGCCGGTGACTAAAATGAAAATTACTAACCGTTGAAGAGGTAGGATTTTTAATGGTATACTCATGAACAACAAAGTCATCATAAGTGGGGTTACTCCAGACCATATGCCTGAGATGCACCTCTAGACCCATATCAGTGATCGTATGTGCGCCTGTCATCATTTCCTCTGCAGGGATTGAGCTGTCGAGCATATTATAGTTTTTAACCAATGCCGCATCTACCAACGGAGACGTCTTATCTTCTAAAAGATATTCTCTTGTTTCAATGCCGTAACCATGAGCAACTCCATCAATTTCACCATAGGCATAGTATCCCATACCCCTGTTCTGGTTTGGCGTCTGTGACAAGTCAGCACCATTAGAATATCCAGGATAGGCCATCTCAAAATTTGGCCCAGGCACATCAAGGATATTGCCCATTTGTCCTGAGTTATGCATCGTCGCCCAGACCTTGCCACGCTTAAGGTGAACAAAATTCCAGGATTGCGCTATTAGATTTCCAGTCAAGCAAATAAGCACCGTCATTTTTACAATACTCGCAGCGCTCATCGCTTTTTTATTATGATGTTTTGTTTCCTTCTTGGACATAGTATGTCTCCCTAGGTTGTTAGTTTTTAAAATATTAAAAGTCCACCTTTAGCTGCATGTATACCTGACGCATCGGGTTTGTAAACTGATTATACGCGCCCCACACATTTTCCTCACCAGAACGCCAGTGGTTTGCAACAAAATCATTGTCTTCTTGCCATGCGTCCATATCCGCACCGCCAGGTCTAATTCTATCTTTATCATCAAAAAGGTTGCGAACCTCTATGCTGAGCTCAGGTCTAAAACCACCTAGCGACATCCCATAGGAAGCTTTTAGATTGGTTCTCTTATGAGGAAGCCAGCGCATATTATACGGCTCAGTTGATGGGTCATCAGCTGCGTGCCACGTATACTCGGCACCCTGGAACCACTCATTGTAAATATTAATATTTAACCCGCTTATAGGATTTATATTTATCGTTCCTTTCATCTGAACATTGCTCAGCCAGGGCTTCTTATACTGCTGGTAAGAGCTCGGAGCATCGATCGACTCTGGATTCTCATAGAGTGAGTTCCAGCCTACAGCAGCGCCGGTTGAATAAGACTGATCATAGCTAAAGCTTCCGTTGATCATTCCATCTAGCGTACTTGTCACAGAAACCTCAAAACCACGAGTATCGGTGAATGCTTTGTTTGAAACCATAACACCCTGGCCTCTGCCTGCGGTATTATTGAGGTATGTCCATGAGGCGCCAGGACCGACCCCGCCCTCAGTCATTCCGCCTTCTGCAAATGTCGTGATCCTGTTACCATCTTTATAGTAACCGGTAATATCAAGCCGTGCACTGTTACGGATATTTTGATCGAAGCCGACTTCATACTGGATCATCTTCTCATAGGTCATGTAAGGATTACCCACGTATCCGCCATATCTTTCTGAAAAAGAAATACTCGCCTGATCATAAGGATCAAACACATCGCCAGCGGCCTCATTATGATAGTTTATGTATGGAAATCCATGGGTCTTTGCCCAGGAAGGACGCTGATGAAAGTGCCCATAATTAAAATGAAGTACCGTATTATCACTTATAGGATGAGAAAAACCTAGACGAGGAGAAATAGCTGTCTGTGTCTCGGTAGCTACGGTCTCAGGGTTTCCAGGAATATTAGGAGTAACATTACCGGGTGTGGTTTCCTGAAAAGCCGTAGGATCAAACATATTCGCAGGAGCGTCACGGTTCTGGTTAAACCAGTCCATTCTCACACCCACGTTCATTATTAGGCCTTCATATTCAATCTTATCCTGCACATAAACGGCACCCTCAGTTGGCTTGCCATCGAACACATTCATCAGGTTCCACCTTGATCCGCTGTAGTCCGCAGAAAGTTTATGATGATACATAAAATCATAAGACTTTAAGACGATACCTGCTTTTACACCGTGGTGTGCATTAACCTGGCTTGTCACATCTGCCTTGATTGTACTAACCTTAGAGTTTGATACATAACTATTCTGAAGATATCCCTCTACCTGATAGTAGCCTAGCATGCCAAATACATTGTTATCTGCGTGGGTCTTGTCAGGGACTCCATCACCGTCAGAGTCTGTACAGATAAGACAATCTCTGTCAGAAGCATCTTTATCACTTTCTAACTGACTCACTGATACCTCATAAAATGTATTCTTGTTTAGCACATGGGTCATATTAAGAGTGTGTGTACTGAAGGATGCAACCATGGGCCATGCTCCCCATCCTCCCAATTTATCAAATTTAGAACCATCATAGGGATCCCTGATAAACGGAGAATCAAACCAGGTCCCTTCCATTCCACGCTCTGCCTGGTAGAATGCATCATCCACAGATCCCTGAGGACCGCGTGCGGCTGTTTCGTAACCACCAACTATACTGTTTAGACCCAGAGTGATTGCGTCTGTTACTTTGTAGCTTAACTTACCCTGAAAGTTATACTCAGGATTGTATTCCTGGGGCTGGGGAAAAATATTTACACCGTTTAGGAACCGGTAGGATCCAAGAAAATTTATTTTTTCTGTTGGTGAACCATAGAGAGTAATCTCGTACTCTGTTTGTGCTCGCTTATCATAGTCATCTAACACAGCATTTGGTGTAATCTGATCCTGCCACTGGGTCAGAAGTTCACTTGGGTTCTGTCCGTAATACATATCTCCATCTGTTTGAGTCCGTGTCGTCCAATAGGCTAGATCATGGTTTGTCCAGTCCCAACCGTCTCGACTAAAAATATGGTCTCCATGGTGATACTTCCCTGCAGGGCGCATGCGCGTTAAGAAAGAGCCATGGATACCTTCGCTGGCTCGCTTGGTCATTACATTTACAATGGCTGACATGGCGCTCCCATATTCAGCATTATAGCCACCAGTTTGAATTGTAATCGACTCTACCGATGTAGGATTTATACCCTGATAATTTTCTGAAAGAAGTCCGCTGTTTAAACTTGCGCCATCGAGCATGTATACTGATCCGTTGATTGCACCCCCGCGAAAACGGCCCCTGAATACTCCTGGCTTTGTTTCCATTGCCTCTTGAATAGAACGAGCGAACCCTTTTTCAAACTCATCGGATGAGACAAGCTGCTCACTGGCGGTAAGATCTTTCCTTACGATAGGTTTTTCTGCGACAACAGTAACAGCGGCACCTTCCACTGCACTACTGCTAAGAGCAAAATCCGCATCAGTTGTCTTACCAATCCGAACGGTTAATCCAGTCATTGTAACTTTTTCATATCCGATGTATGAAGCAGAAACACTGTGATCTCCAGATGGAACATTAATAATAAAGTATGAACCGTCTTCTGAGGTACTCGTACCCAGACTGGTACCATCTACCATAACATTAGCACCGGCGAGTGCACTGCCAGTAGACTGGTCAGTGACTACACCAGAAATTTTACCCGTAGTAGCTAAAAGGCTAGATCCGAATGCTATTAGTAAGATTACGATTAGTGAGGACTGTTTGGTTTTAATACTGTAACTCATTCTGAACTCCTTGTATTAAATGAAATAAACTGTACTTGAAAAAACGCAAACGTTTGTTCAAATTATTTAGATGTCGAATTGAATGTAATAATGCGGACTATGTGTTTACAAACAAAAAATAAGATAATATTATATTATTATTTAAATGAAATTTGTTATCCATCTATTAATACGGCAAATCTTTAGTTTAATTTGTCTAAATACTTAAGATTATTCATCTATAGAATAAACCCTAAATAAAAAAATACATACATTGTTCTTTCTAACTATATTCAAAAATTATGGAGAATATCGAAAAATAAAATAAAATAAAATAAAATTTATTTATTTAGTGTAAATGCGCAAATGAACAACACAAAATGATCTTAATCGCTTATAAAACGAAAAAGGCAAAGGTAAAATCAATCAATCTCCAGCTGGTCACGGATTCGGGCTGCAACCTTATACACTGCTTTTGCTTCCACGCTATCAGCCCGTATAGTATCATTCTTAAATAAGATACTCGGAATTATTTTTCTTTCTTCTATCTTTTTTAAGTTTTCATAAAAAGATCTCGAACCCCCTGTTGCAGTCTCTTTTTCTATAGTCTCTTTTGTTTTTCTCCATGGATTAGACCAAATACTTCTACCAGGTTTTGTCGGGTGCCCGTATTCAAAAATCCGAACAAAGGGGTCAAAAAGTAGTTGTGGCACAATTGACTGATCTGCATTTACCATATGTGTTGCTAACGGATATAATCCCAAAACCGGCTCTGATGTGCCCTCACCTGAGATCACAATCTCTGGGGGCAAGACCTCTCTAAGTTCCTTAAAAAGCGCATTTAAACCCCGAACATGGTTATGTCGATTATCGTTGATGATTGTTGTAGCCTGGTCAAGATGAACATTATCTATTTGGTATTTTTTTACAACCGCTAGTATCCGATCGATAAGATAATCACGCCAGGGTTTATAGTCTGGTGAAATATATGCAAATATTTTTTCATCCACCTCGTCCCCATCCCAATCGTATTCCCAGTCAACCCTCCGATCCTGGATGTCGCGTATTTGGTGCTCTAGGAAGTGCTTTATTTTCTCAAAATCAGGGTTCTGATAGCTTAGTCCCATAACGTTCATGTGCAAGTCAATGTGATAGCCAAAGGTATGCGCCTTTTTCACTAGCTGTTTTAGTCCTTTTTCTCCACCTAGTATTAGGTCAGGAGTAAGACCTGGCCAGGTATAGTCCCATTTACCATCCCACCCAACTATGTGTATGTGTGTAAGTTTTGGATCGAAAAATTTTGCTGTTTGCTCTAACTTTTTCTCTATAGTAGAAAAAGTATTTAGGACTGCGCCATCTGTTGCGTGGCAATGAAAATTGAGGTTTAAACAAATATTTTTCACCCACTTTGGAACATCTTTCCTTTCATTGAAGGGTACAAGCTTGTAAGCATTTCTCATCCATCCTGCATGTATTTTAACAGCATCAGATATACTATCAAATTTCTCAAGAAAATAACGGGGAGATGAAAAAATCTTTTTCTTTTCTGATCCATTAGCTTCTGTATAGGTAACAAGGTTTATGCTCCTCCCATTTCTAAAGAACCAATACCGTTTGAATTGAGGAGGATAGTCCTCGCTTCGTAGTAATATAGTATGATCGGGAGCATTGATCAGCATAAACTGCGCTGGTGACATTGGAAGCCAGGAGCCGCGCTCACTAATATCGCTTGTTGGTAGTACCCTGTTTGGATATGCACCTGCGGGGAACGTTGATGCGTATCCGCTGCCATCATCAATATCAATATTCTGCCCAAAAGGATCAGTCAAACTCTTGAACGGAATATTCGTTATCTCGACCTTGATACCTTTTATCAAGCGCGGGCATGTGGCACTAACTGTCCAGCTGATATCCCTGTCGTGGTCGCACACTCTTATTTTAAGTGCGATAGAACCTTCACAGGTCTGAGTGCCACTTCCAAATGATAAACGTTTTGCAAGAACATCAATCCCATTTGTCTTTGGTATCTGCTCAAAACTTTGTGCATCATACAATCTATCCTGAGCAAGGACATGGACAAAGAACTGATGTTCTCTAAACTTTGTGAAAGGTCTTTTGTATTTATTTATGTCGCCGGGTAAACTCACGATCTAGATATTTTTTTAGAATACTATTTTTACCAGGCATAAGCCTCTGGCGCATGACCGCCAGGTCCGGGCCAGATTTCATCTATCTTTTTCAACAAACCTTGATCGATATTATAGTCTATCGCAACCAAAGACTCATCCAACTGAGACACAGTTCGTGGGCCAATGATAGGCGCGGTCACAACCGGATTATGAAGCAACCAAGATAATGATAACTGCGCAGGTTTTAGGGAATATTCTTGACAAACAGAAAAATAGGTATCTAACTGTTCCTCAAATTTTTCGTACATATAGGTAGATGCCTTCCTCCTTGATTTTTTATGGCCAGATGGCTTCCCGCCTAATGCTCCACCTGCGAGTGGGCTCCAGGGAATAAATCCTAGCCCATAGTCTTCACAAGAGGGTAATACCTCTAGCTCTACAGATCGTTGACAGAGGTTGTACAAGCTTTGCTCTGAAACGAGTCCCATAAAGTTTCTACTTTTTGCTATCTCATTCGCCTTTGCTATGTGCCAGCCAGCGAAGTTACTGCTGCCAACATATATAACCTTTCCCTGAGAGACTAAGATCTCCATCGCCTGCCATATTTCTTCCCATGGTGTATCACGATCGATGTGGTGCATTTGGTAAAGGTCTATATATTCTGTTTTTAACCGTTTTAGGCTTTCATCACAAGCGCTGATTATATGCTTTGCAGACAACTTTGAAGCATTTGGCCAGTCCTTATCCCAGCCATACCAGCCATCTGCGGACCCACCATAGACCTTGGTGGCCAGCACTATCTTTTCTCTTCTATGACCTCCTTGGTCAAACCAGTCTCCTATAATTGACTCTGTGCCACCATAGTTTCCGTATACATTTGCAGTATCAAAAAAATTAATTCCATGATCTATTGCCTTGTCCATTATTTTAAATGATGTTTTTTTGTCTGCTCCCGGGCCAAAATTCATGGTCCCTAAGCACAAACGGCTTACTTTAAGTCCTGTTCTTCCTAGATGCGTGTACAACATATTATTAGACTCCTTTTTTAATTTATATTCTTTGTAAAAATTCTTTTACCTGTTTTTGCATTAAAAATATTACAATGATCAGGTGATACCCACAGCTCGATCTGATCTCCTATGCGAAAGGTGTTGTCAGCCTTAACACGCGCGATCAGATTCTGCTGGCTACACTCCAAATAGATATAGGTCTCATTCCCCATTGGCTCGATCAAGCTTACTCTACCAATTATATTTTTGCTCTTTTTATCAAGAGGATTTCTAAAAAACTTTTCCGGACGGATACCAACCTTAATATCATGATTGAAACTTTCACCATTCGATGTTGGAACTAATTCAAACCGCATTCTAAACTGATCTGTTACACAGTCATAGCGATTCTCTTGTTGCTCTAATTTTCCATCAATAAAATTCATCTGCGGTGATCCAATAAAGCCTGCTACAAAAATATTTTCTGGATGATTATAAACATCTAACGGTGTATCCATCTGCTGTAATTCACCATCGTTCATCACACATATTCGATCGCCTAGTGTCATCGCCTCCGTCTGATCGTGGGTAACATAAATCATGGTCGCACCAAGTCTCTCGTGTAGCTTTTTCAACTCTACGCGCATGGTGGTTCTCATTTTAGCGTCAAGGTTTGAAAGAGGCTCATCAAATAAAAAAACTTTTGGCTTTCTCACGATTGCCCTGCCTAGCGCAACACGCTGACGCTGGCCACCTGAAAGCGCTTTCGGTAACCGTTCGAGGTATTCTGTCAGCTCAAGGATCTCCGCAGCCTCGTAAACATGTTTCTGAATATCATCTTTTTTCCAGCCTCTGAGTTTGAGACTAAAGGCCATATTATCATATACTTTCATATGAGGATACAAAGCATAATTTTGAAATACCATTGCAATATTACGATCTTTTGGCGGCAGGCTATTTACCATTTGATTGTCAATATGAATCTCTCCGCTGGTGGTGTCTTCCAAGCCCGCTATCATGGACAGTGTCGTTGACTTTCCACAACCAGATGGACCGACTAACACCATAAACTCTCCTGATTCAACCCGTAAATCAAAATCACATACGGCTACAACCTTATTATTGAATATTTTTGTTACTTTTTTTAAAACCAAATCACTCATATCTATATCACCCTATTCTTTTAGTCCGCCTAGCATGATTCCTTTAGAAAAATGACGCAGGACAAATGGAAAAATAAATAAAATAGGCACAATTGTAATTACTACCGTTGCGGCTTTGATAGACTCTGGCGGCAGACCAACATACGAATCACGGATACTTTGCCATTGTTCACCTATCACGATCCTCTGGAGAAAAGTCTGTAACACTACTTTACTGTCACTAGTCATATATATCATCGCATCAAACCAAGCGTTCCAGTGTAAAATAGTTTGAAACATGGCGACAGTGGCCAAAATAGGTCGCGATAGGGGAAGGTATATCTTGAAAAAAACATACCACTCACTCGCTCCATCTATGATCGCCGCCTGGTGCATACTCTCAGGAATATTTTGAAAATAATTTCTTGTGAGTATAACGTTAAAAGCATACATCAAGCCTCCGATAAGATAGACCACAGGATTATCTAATAATCCAATGCTGTGGTAGAGTAAATAGACCGGAACCATACCACCACTGAACAACATCGTAAACAAAACAAATAAAAATGCTGGCCTGCGGAATGGCATATCCTTACGCGACAGCGGATACGCACACAGCGCAGTAAAAAAAACTGAGATTGGCACACAAATCAAGACTCGGAAAAGACTGTTTAATAAACCAGACATAAGATTAGGCTCAGTAAATACTGCCTGATATGCTGTAAAATCAAATGCCTTAGGATACAAAAACAGACCACCTTGAGAGGCATAAGCCTCAGGGCTCACGCTTAGCACAAAACAATAGAGCAGTGGATAGAACATAGAAAAAGATACTAACAGCAACAAGGATACATTAATCACATCAAATAATCTGGAACCAAATGACTCTTTAATCATCGCTAATAAAGTCCTTGCTCTCCATTAGAAAGTCGCTTTGATATTGTATTGGATGTTACAATCAATACCACAGCAACAACTGACTTAAACATACCGGCCGCGGTAGCAATTTCAAAATTAAGTTCTGTAAGCATGCGTAAGACATAGGTATCAATGATATCCGCCACATCATATACGAGAGGATTATACATATTATATATTTGGTCAAATCCAGCGCTCAGAAAACCACCCATACTTAAGATGAGCAAAGTTATCATGGTCGGTCTTAACTGGGGCAGGGTTATATGAAACATTTGCTGAAAACGGTTTGCTCCGTCTATCTTTGCTGCCCTATAAAGCTCAACAGGGATGGCCGCGATTGATGCAAGATAAATAATCGCCCCGATTCCTACTCCCTTCCAAATATCTGTCACCACAATCACAAAAATAAACCATAGATCATCTGTAAGCCAGTTGACTGGTTTATCAAAACCTATAGAAGCAATCAATTCATTTGCTGGGCCATTGGTCGCAAAGATTAACCGAAAAATACCCGCGAGTATCACCCAACTGAATAAGTAAGGTAATAAGCTAAAGGACTGGATTGCCCTGGCAAAATACCCAATCCTTATTTCATTCAATAAAATCGCAAACACTATTGGAGCAAAAAATCCACATATTATTTTGATGATGCTTATGACCAATGTGTTTCGAAGAACCAGCAAAAATTCAGAACCACCAAATAGCATTTTAAAATGATATAATCCGCTCCACTGGCTGCCGATAATACCATCATTAATACTATAATTCTTAAAAGCGATCATCAGTCCGCCCATTGGGATATAATCAAAAATGAAATAGTATACCGCACAAGGCAAAAACATATACAAAAGTATGCTGTTTCTCTTCATTCTAAATTCTATTCACCCTGTAAACTATAATCATTGCTGTTTATTGGATCAAAGATACAAAAATTGAATCTACCTGGGAGTTAATAATTTTCATGGACTTATAGTAACCACGCATGGTCTCTAAAACCTTACTCCCACCAATTTTTTGAAATTGCTCTACAAATTCATCCCACTCATTTAGATTACGATTACCGCTTATAAATTCAGCGTACGCAGTCTGCTGGTAAGCGATTATACGTTTTAATAAAGGAGCAACCTTAGGCGGAACTATACTTTCAGCATCAGAAAAAACTCCTATATCTGCAAATTTTTTATTTCTATATGTTTGGTTCCACTCCAGCTGTTGTTTTGACTGGTGCCGTTTATTGATCTCCCAAGGAAGAGGGATCCCTAGCAAAGCTGCACTAATATCAAGGCCCCATAGGTCATAAAATAATCCCTCATCCCTTCTGCTGAGCCAGCCATCATATGGCGGAAGAGCAACGATGGTACTTTCTTGGTAAACTGAAAAATAAAAATCACCATACTGCGTACGTATATTTACAGAGTCTTGGTCATATGTTTTTACTATAAAAGAATCATTAGGAGCTTGCCAATCCCAGTGCTGACCTCTTTTTCCAATGGACAGTTGTATCATTAATTCTTCATCATTAAGAACTGTCTCTACCATACGCAACCATCTTATAACTTTCTCCGGCTCATCTTTGAGATGAGCGCCAAAAACAAACGGTTCTGTCCAGTCTCCTATTGCCCCTGGCATTCGGATACCACGGTGCCCTCCAGGACCGGCGGGAATTGTCGCCGATGTCCAGAGACTGACATATCTTCCATTGTTTTCTGCATTGGAAATCGACCGATTTATCTCAACCTCAGTTTTTCCAAGTTTTTCTAACATTTCGATGTCTCTTTCGCGCTGTAACCTTGCCATGGTCCTTATTCTCTCTCTGTCAGGGTGTAGTTCAATATAAGTGGCCCAGCGAGACATATAGCCAGTAATACCTGAGTAGAGTTTTTGGAACGCCTCTCTAGAATGATGATCCTGCACAAAATCAGGGTGTATATAACCCAACTGGCGCCAGATTTTTAATTGTTTAAGTGCCTTTTTTGACTCAGGCTGTATACCACCCCATTGTAAATCCCCATCAATTAGAATCCACTGAAATGGCTGCACATTAAACGCTCCAAATATTTCGGAGAACATGCCCTCATTGTAATGATGGATATCTCCACTCATTCCCCACACAGGATTTGCCTCCTCGAGAATTCTTTTTTTCTGATCCTCATCTAATACACCAGAAAATGCTGATATAAAACTCCGAGCATCGGGTTTGCTCTCCAGAAAAATTTCGAATGCGGCAGTAAATTCATCAATAGTATCAGGTATTTTTTTAATACCAACCGCGTCCAGCCAGTCTTTACGCCATATACCAGGGTATGGGTGTGACCTGGTTGGCTGCACCATGGGCAGACAGTACTGCTGATTGTTTACCCTGCCGGCGATCCAACTTAGATCAGAACTATCTCTTAAAATACGTGCAAAGGTAGGAGCATATTTTATTATAACCTCAGTCGGCAGTGGCATAATAAAGCCATGTTGAGCAGAACGAGATAAGACGGAATAGGATTGAGGAAAAACATCTGGTATAATGCCGGCCGCCATGGCTAGTGGCCCTTTATTGTTAAAAGAAACTCTATCTATAGCATCATAGTTAAGTGTAATATTAAAACGCTCTTCCAGAAGCTTTACCGCAAATGATTCTTTTCCCTGCCAGCCTGGGCTGTGAAAAGATATTATATTGAAAGTTAAATGTTTTTCAGGATCATCAACGACCTCTGACCATTCAACAAATCGCTTCTTATTGGTTCTGTCTTTTATCGTTGGAATGATAGCTAGAAAAAAAATGGCCACAACAATTACCATCAGAAGTAGAGTTCGAATTTTAACAGAAATCATAATTTAATGAATCAGTCCCGAATATAATTACTTCAGTTTGGAGTTAATTATATCACAGGTCAACATGCTAACGAATAAAACTCAGACAATCTCAATTATACCCTCAAAAACGGTGCCATAGGCGTTGCTCCTTTGGTTGTCAACAATCTCGTTTCCGATTGTAAACACGCGATCGTTCCAGGTTGCAACCCGGTGTGAACAGACACCGTATGGAAGCGGATCTAAGCACGACCACTTATTCGTACGGGTATCTAACGCCCAAACCTCGTCAGAGTAGCATAAGAAATCCAACTCATACTCATAGCTCTTAATTGCCACAGACACTCCCTCTGGATATACCACCGAACTGTCACCACCGGTCATCACTATCCATCGATCCTTTACAGTAAATGCCTCGCACCCAAAGGCCCGGGGCGGACGCTCTAATTCTTTCCATTGGCCGGTTTCTAGATCGCACACCCAGGCTTCACGGAAAGCAACATAAACGGTCGAGCCATCTGAATCAAGTCTGTGTGCATTATATGGCTGTATGTCATTTACACCGCCTACAGGTTTATCACGTCCACCGATAACGTATAATTTACCGTTGCAGACAGTCACTCCCGCAAACCATCTGGGTTTACCAGGAAATTGAGTCACAACCTCCCATCCCGATCGTTTGGCAACATCCATACGGTAGATATTGCGATCGTTCAGGGCATGTTCGTGTGGTTGCCAGTCCGTACCAAAAGCGGTATACAGCAGGTCTCCATCCGCTATCGTGGTCGCGACCATCGCCGGCGCTGGACGGTCTGCAAGTCGTTCCCAGGTTCCTTGAACTCCACTGAGATCCAAAAACCAAACATCGGAAGTGGAACGCATTCCGGCCGCTTCGCGACGTCCACCAACTACCGCTAAACCGCCTGCAACCGCGGCTCCTGATGTCCAGCCAGGACCAATCGGTAAGTGTGGAAGAGGATGCCAGCTACCTGCTGGGGCTTTAATCTGCTGACCGTTTAAAACTAGCGATGGAGTGGTTTCTATTTTTTCATCAACTCCCATCCAAAATCCATACTCTACCTCTCTCCAGGGATGAGACATTCCCCCAGCGACAAGGAAACATCCGCCCACAATACCTGCCGCGGGACCTTTAATTAATGCCGGATAAACAGGACCCTTTTTCCAAGTAATTTTCAGTGTCATCTTATTCTCCTTATCCTGGCAATGGGGGTTTTTCTGAGAAATAATAAAGGGTAATCGTGCGACAATAATTTATGCGCTGTTCACTTGCCAATTAATAAAAAATATGTCTATTACCAATGCTCTTTCCCACCTTTAAAGACTACTATAATCTATATAAAAATGGTATCTAAAGCTAGATAGTCAATAAACAATTAAGATTACAGAGTTAGATACCTTGTACCTTTACATTATTAGTGAATGAGCGCCCTTCGTTCAATACAAGTGCAATTCCACCATCCTCAAAGTCCGAATCGTCTCCCTCAATCAGTACTTCGCCATTTATGCTGCCCGTAAGTTTATTATCTTTTACATCTAGCCTTATCTGGTAAACATTATCAAATTCCCAATCAAAATCAACACTGGCTAATACACTTTCCTGGTTAAACATTTTAATAATCTGCAGCTTACTCTTATCCACTAGCTGCAAACTATAGTATCGTTTTAGACCTTGCACTCTGGCGCACACACCTACGGCTTTTGCCAGATGCGGAGCCATATCTGCCTCTACATAATAATTCTTCCAGTCTCGGGAGCCTGTCAAGACCAGTCCAGGTCCTTCATTCTGTGTTAGATTTATTCTTGAATAATAAAAGATAGCCTCACCACAATTTAGCGAATTGATCCACGAATGTTGATACATTTTGCCGCGATTTTGGCCCCAATCTTTTCCTACTAATTCCTCGCCATCAAAAATATAATCCGGCTCTCCGTCCCAAGTCAAAAAGTCAAGATATACTGTACTAGGCTCTCCCTCAAATAATAATCCAACCTGACAAACTGGGCGACCATTATGCTGCTTCACTTTTAGACTAAGGTCTACAGTTTGCCCTGGATCAGCAGTGACTTTTTCTCCGTATTCACAGACTAGTTCATCATCCTGACCATAGTATTTATAAACTAGGCAAAAACTTACAACAGATCCATTATCCTTAGAAGCCATTACCCCAGCAGAAATTTTTTGACCAGAGTATATCTTCGGGGTGACATGCAGACCATACCCCATATTAAACTCCTCATTTGTGGGTATAAATACAGGGCTGGTTATAACGTTTACACCTTTCCCACCTTTAAATTCTAAACTCCTGTCACCATCTCGGCTGTTTCCTGCACAATTAGAAATTTCACATTCTGAGGTAGTTAGTTCTAAGTCTACGGTAAAACCCTGAAGCGATCCTGGGTAATCAAAATTAAATTTTGCTCCATTCTTGATGATTGGGACCTCTTCATCATTTAAAATCCTACCCATCCTGCTAATCATATTTGCCTCCGTAACACAGTCTGAAATCCCTCTGCCTCCGTCTGCCGTAGGCATATATATTCTATCTGCCACGGGCCCTCGCCAGTCATAACTGTCCTCAGACCCGTCAATTCCTTCTAACCCCAATTTTATACCCATATAACAGCCAACATTACCGGAGTTACAATCGGTATCCCAGCCGCTGGTGTTAACGATCTTGATTGCCTCTGAAAAGTCATCATCAGCATGTAAAATGGAATTAATAATAAGACCATGGTTTGGTACAATATGACATACACCACCATATTTATCATAGCCATACTTACCTTTGATTTTTTTAAAGGTATCTCGCCATTCATCATCTCCAGCATGCCAATCACGTATATCCGCAATCATCTGATAGATGATAGATGATTCAGGTATTAGCTTAACTGACTCATCAAGTATCTTATTTGTATCCTCTTCAATAAAGGCTAGTGCCTCCATTGCAGCAACCACCTGAGCACCATATACAGCCTCTCCATCATGACTTACACTGCCAGCTTTTTTTGCAAATTCGCTAGCCTTTTCTGGATCTCCAGGACAGACCATTCCCCACCCGTCAATAAATATCTGGGCACCTATTTGTTCGGAAACAACCTTCCCATTTAATTCCTTTGAACCGCTTTGCGGTGCAGGTATACCGCTTTTAAGACGCAGAAAAGCAGTATGTTCAGTAGAGTGTCCCATTCCACCCCACCATAAAACAGATTTATCCTCAATAAGATAATTTAGCCAAGTGTTGCCAATATCTTCGGGACTAATATCTTCTGTGATTCCGTGGTCTTCGAGAGCACGGATAAATGTGAATGTGCCTGAAATGTCATCGTCAACAGCTACAATCGGATAATAATTACCGACCGCTTTTTTATATCTCTCAGAAGTATGAACATAATCAGTGATCTCTCCTAGATCTTTTTCAATTTTATCATATTCCCAGCCTTCAAAAGGTTTCCCGGCATAGACACCGATTACTTTACCTAAGACACCAGCATAAACTTTTTCATTATAATCTTTTTGTAACATTATCCTCTCCTTGAGCTAAATTAAAAGGTTAATTATAAATATACGAAATACGAATTGTAAAATTATTAATCATAATAACGCAAACGTTTGTTCAATGAGCCTGCATTACACGGCTAAATGTACGAACTGGTATTAATGCATTCAATACCAAATCTGCAAATACTATAAAATACTTTGATCAAGGCTATAAATAATTAACATTTAGGTAGTAATCAGTACTTACATTCATTACAAATATTGTGTGATATATTATTTAATTCTATTCTAACGATTCTTTATTGTAAACCGGTTTTAAATATTATTTATACTTTTTATTACTTAATTTCAATAAAAAAAACTAGTATAATTTTATTTTCTGTAGTCCTCAAATTTTTTTGATTATTTATTATTTTATTTATTGTTATCAATAATTAAAGACAGAACTTTAATATAAAAATTGCACAAATGAACAAAATTACATTTCATGTTGATTATAGTGTGGTTATATTAAAGGTCGTTTGGATAAATCTTATTATTGTATAAATAACTGTTTAAAAAGATTCCCTACATTCTATCCTCAGTCGATAAATGAATTAATTGTATTTTAATGAAAAAACCCAGCCTTAAATGAAAAAACCCAGCCTTAAAGATATAGCAAAAAAAACAGGCGTCTCTGCTTCGACTGTTTCTCGTGTACTTAATGGAAAGGCTGAATCTTTTCGTATAAGTCCATCCACTTCTGAACTAGTACTCAAGATTGCAACAGAAATTGGGTATATCCCTAATCAAATCGCAAGAGGTTTGAGAACCCGCAAGTCTCAAACTATCGGACTAATCATCCCAAACATAAGTAACCCATACTTTTCTAGAATCTGTCGCACTATTGAGATTGCCGCAAGGAAAATTGGGTATTCTATCATCCTTTCAGATTCTCAAGAAGACCAGCAATTAGAAATAGAATCTATCAGGAATCTTAGGAGTAGAAATGTAGATGGTCTTATCATCCTTCCAGTTGGCGAAGATATTAACGTTCTCAAACAAATAATAGATTCCAAAATTCCCCTTGTCATAGCTGACCGACATTTTCCAGATCTAAAGTGTCCTCAGGTAATTTCAAATAACTATGACGGCGCCTTTGACGCTACCAATCATCTAATTCAAAATAATCATCAAGTAATCGGCTGTGTACAGGGAAAACACAATACATCTGTCAATGATTCTCGGATGAAAGGTTATCTCTCAGCATTAAAAAAAAACAATATTAAAATTAATGACAACTATATAGTTGGTGATGATTTTGGTTCAAGAAATGGTTATACCAGCACTAAAATCCTATTAAATATGAATCCAAGACCAACCGCGATTTTCGCTTTTAGTAATCTTATTTCACTGGGAGCAATGAGGGCAATAATGGAAGAAAAATTAAACATCCCTAATGACATATCCATGATAACCTTTGACGATGACCAGCCCCATTCAGAATTCCTGGCTACCCCAATGAGTACTATAGCACAGCAAACAGATGAGATTGGCCATGTTGCATTTAAACTATTAATGGCAGAGATAGACAAAGAAGGTCAAACTCTATCTAAGGGGCCTACAGAATCAAAAATTGTTGTTCTATCAACGAAGCTAATTGAAAGAAATTCAGTGAAAATACTGAGGCCCTCTAAAAAATTAAGAAAATAAATATATGGGAAAACTTACAGTTATAGGCAGCACTAATTTGGATATGATTATGCAATTAGAACGAATGCCCAACCCAGGCGAGACCTTATTAGGCGGCCATTATAGTACTGCTCCAGGAGGAAAAGGCGCAAACCAAGCTGTTGCAGCAGCAAGAGCTGGTGCTGAAGTAACTTTTATTTCTTGTTTAGGCAATGACGCCATAGGAGATAAGGCACTGGAAGATTTTGCTAAGGATGGTATAAATACCACCTATATCAAATCAGTAGATAATACTTCCACTGGAGTAGCCTTTATTTTTGTAGATCAAGAAGGTGAAAACACCATAGGTGTTGCATCTGGAGCAAATTCTTTATTAATACCAAAACAATTAGAATCAGCAGCTACTAATATCTCTGAAGCAGACATAATTTTGTGCCAGCTAGAGATTCCGATGGAAACATTAAAACATATAGCAATAATAACTAGTGATAAAAAAGCACTATTTATTCTCGATCCTGCACCGACTACAGAATTAGAAGATATTATATTAAAAAATGTAGACATTCTAACGCCCAATGAAATCGAAGCAGAACAGCTTACAAGGGTCAAAGTCATTGATGAAGATAGTGCCAGAGCCGCATGTAAAAGATTACATGATAAAGAAATTAAGACTGTAATAATAACTATGGGAGATAGAGGCGCATATTTATCTAAAAACAACGAAAGCTGTTTAATCCCCTCTTTTGACGCGGACGCGGTTGACACCACAGGGGCTGGTGATGTATTTAATGGAGCATTAGCCAAAGCACTTTCTGATGGCCAAGAAATTAAAAACGCTATCCGATTTGCAAATGCTGCAGCGGCACTATCCGTCACCGTTCTCGGTGCACAGCCTTCAGCGCCAAACGAAAAAGATATTCTATCATTGTTAAACAAATAGTTTACAGTTTTCTATTCACAATAAGATAAAATAAATAATTATAATGTAGTTTTATTATCATGATATTAGAAGCAGAACAAAAAAAAATCAGGGTCATTCTTGATACCGATGCAAATAATGAGCTCGATGACCAGCATGCGATAGCGTATATGCTTTTTAATAGTCAGGTTTTTAATATTGAAGGAATCACAATAAATAAAACAGTAAATGGTGGCAGTATTGATGATCATTATGAAGAAGCATCAAGGATTGTTAGACTATGTGAATGGGAGTCAAAGGTTGATCTTTTTAAAGGCGCAACCGGGTCATTTAATGAAATAAAAAATACAATAAACAAGCATAATTATGATGGATCAGACGCGGTTGATTTCATTGTTTCAAGAGCGAAGGAAAGCTCTACTGAAAAACTTGTATTGTTGCCAATAGGAAAACTAACAAATGTCGCCCTCGCCATATTAAAAGATCCAGCTATTATACCTAATATTAGGATAGTCTGGCTCGGATCAAATTATCCTGAGCCTGGAGAATACAATCAGGACAATGATCTACAAGCTCTTGAGTATATAATCGAATCAGATGTCGAATTTGAGATTGCATTGGTAAGATACGGTAAGCCTACTGGTACTGATGCGGTTAGGGCATCACTAGATGAAATAGAAAAAATTATGCCTGGTAAAGGACCTAATATTGCAGCTCCGATTATAGGAAGACATGGTGGCTCTTTTACAAACTTTGGAGACTATTCTGTGAATCTTTTTCAAAACATTCCGTATTCTGAAAACCCGCCCACCCGTGCTCTGTTCGATATGGCAGCTGTGGCAATCGTAAAAAATCCTTCCTGGGCAGTCCCAACCCGAATCCCGAAGCCAGAATTAATTGATGGTAAATGGAAAGACAGACCAGGTCATCCTGGTCATCTAACTATTTGGGAAAATTTTGAAAGGGATAAAATTATGGAAGACTTTTTCTCTACAATGAGCGCTGAATAAGAATCAGTTAATTGAAAGAAAATGAAAAAAAATATATTATATCAGTTCAAATAATTTCTTTATTAGCCAAGAGTACTAATCTTTATTTAGAATCCAAACTTCTCCATCGGGCTTAATAACTCCTTTGGTAAAAATAAAACAACCATATGGTCTGGAGTCTCCTGTAACAACTGTAACAAATGTATCTCTGGCCTCTCTATAAAATTGATTTCTTTCGATACTGCTGACAATCCAATTTTTACCTGGGACATTATTTACTATTTCAATTAAATCATTCTGCACCTCATTTATTTCATCAGGAATACCATCTATCTGCATTCGAATAATAGGGCTTTCTATAAAACTATCTAAAGGGAAAATATTTAAGATGGCCTCTGCTGCTTTTGGTATGCTAACTCCATCCATTCTAATTACCTTATTTGAAGTAGACACTGCAGGATAGTTTGCGTCACATAGAATGAGCTTGTCCCCGTGCCCCATAGAGCGCATAATAGAAAGTAAATCTGGAGGCAATATTGGGCTTATATTAAGCAGCATATCACTTCCTTAAAAAATTATAAAATAATTATCAATTACTATCATTTGTAAGATAAATTTATTTATGTCGAACAATACAAATTTTGAACAAACGTTTGTTCTAGATAGAATTAAGGTAATCATATGTATTTAAATAAATCAAGAAGCATTTATTAATTATCTTATTTAATAAGATTATAGCATTAACATGCTAGCGCTAATAGAACATTGAAAATAAATAAGGAAATACATAAACTATGCGCTCAAACAAAGAAAAAATAATTTTTGAGGACAATTTTGATAGTGGACTAAAACAAGGCTGGGAGTGGCTCAGGCAGAACAAAGAATGTTGGCGCATTCAAGATAGCGGGCTGGAAATTCGGGTAGTACCTGGAGATGAAAATACGGTCAAGAATGCTTTAATTCGATCTGCACCCAATAGAAATAATGGCACATTTGCGATCGAGGTGAGTGTGTCAAACTATAACCGCCCTGTTCAACCATATGAACAAGCAGGAATCACATGGTATAATAATGCTAGGCCAATTGCAAAACTAGTAAAAGAATACATATATCCGCCAAACGTTCCTCATAAAACAGGCAATAATATCTTCATTTTCCCGGGTGATGTATCTATTCAACAACAGAAAGTACGGCTACGTTTCATTGTATCCAGAGATTTATGGAAAGCTCAATATCATTTTGAAAAGAGAGCGGAATTTAAAACAGCCGCATCTGGAAAATTGCCAACTCCAAAAAATGATAGTGTCAGTATTCAATGCTATAACGGACCTGCTAATGCTGAACACTGGGTTCGATTTGAAAATTTTCAGATAAAACAAATATCTTAATCTGGTACGATGCGCTATTTTTCAATAATAGATCAATTAAACCTGGAATATACATGCGGAGAGAAAAATCAGATAATATTCCCTGGTAGTATTTAAACAACGATGAAACTAAAAATAAAACCAGGTCAGGAACGAATGGGTTTCCAAGCATTTTTGCATGTTCTTTATCGATTTATTCCTTTTCTTGTTCCTGTCTGGGACAAACTGTTATTGCGTATTATTATTGGACTATGCCGTAGTTTTTTGACTGTTGCTATGATAATGATAACCGCCAAAATCATCGATGACGGATTATTAGCAAAAAATCCAGAAATGTTTTGGTATTGGGTAAAAATTAACCTTGGAATTATTACCGTCTGGCTATTTACATATATTATTTGGTTAATAATGGTGCACTATGTGAAGTTAAAAATGGAAATCAAACTAAAAACAATTATTCATAATCATGTGCAAAGCCTTTCGATAAGATTTCATCAATCACGTCCGGTTGGTGAACATATGTGGCGTATACAGGGTGATACAAAAGATGCTCTTACTCTTGTTTGTGATTTTGCCCCAGGAATAATAGAGCTATTTTGGTCTGTTCTGTCCGCTACAGGTTTAATAATGCTAGTAAACCCAATAACCGGATTATGCATAGCAGTTTTTACGATTATTCAATTTTTCTATCTGCACTTTGGCGCAAGCTATCTGCGCCGACTAAGCCTCAAGAACTACAAGGCAATGCAAAACTTAACCGCAGTTCTGCAAGAGAATCTCAGTGCTTTCCCAACAAGTAAAGCACTTTCACGTGAAAATCATGAAAAAATTCGTTATTACAAAGCGCTCATTAAAAGGCTTCGTACGGCAATCAGATATAGTATTTTCAACATAGGCTGGGGTACTGGGAATAGTTTTCTTGTTTCCTGGAACCAATATATATCATACATGCTCGTCTGTGGTATCTTAGTTATCAGAGGGGATATGACTCTTGGAGAGTATGTCACAATGGGACAGGCTATCGGATGGTTAACAGGACCTATTCAGTGGCTCATGTGGCATATTGAATATGCTAGAATAACTGCTGTCCCTGCAGAGCGCATGCTTGATACTTTAGAGATTAGACCAGAAATTATTATTTCTCCCAATGCCAAACCTATTCAAAAGCCCAAAGGAGAAATTACTTTCGAAAATGTATCTTTTCGCTATTTACCAGACAGCCCTGAAGTAATCTCAAACTTGTCTTTTTCCGTTCCTCCTGGGAAAAAAGTTGCGATCGTGGGACCATCCGGTGCTGGAAAATCAACGATCTTTAATCTGGTGATGCGCTATTATGATCCTACAGCAGGGAGAGTACTCATAGATGGTTATGATCTGTGCACACTAAGCCTTTCATCATATCGTGATCAAACTGCTATTGTGTTACAGGATACATTCTTATTCTCGGCGACACTTCGTGACAATATACTTTACGGTAATCCTAATGCAACCAAGAAACAACTGGATAATGCCATACGCATGGCAGGAGTGGATACAATTATAGATGAATTACCCGAAGGCATGGATACATTACTAACTGAAGATGGTAACCTTTCAGGCGGACAACGTCAAAAAATAGCAATGGCACGAGCGATTATTCGTGATCCTAAATTTCTCTTTTTAGATGAAGCTACATCCGCACTCGATCCAATCACTGAACGCTCGATCATAAAACATTTACAAACTATTGAACAAGGTCGAACTAGGATTTTTGTTGCACATAGTATAGATAGTATTCTAGATGCTGATGAGATCATCGTTCTTGATAAAGGTTATCTCAGACAGCAAGGAACACACGAAAATCTCGTAAATCAACCTGGTCTTTATCAAAAAATGTGGAAAACTGGCAACAATGATACTAGAAATAAGCAGGCGATATCTTGATAAAAATAGATCCCACACAAAGCCCTATTCAGATAAAATCAACCTTATCCGGTAAGGAACAGGTTAAACTATTATTTCGTTTGCTAAAGTACGCATTACCAATCTGGGATAAAATTTTACTCAGATCACTAGTGCTCCAGTTTTATGCATTGGCCTCTGTACTACCCACTATTATTGGAGCACACATAATAGACGAGGTATTACTTCGCGGAACCTCAGAACAACTAGTTCGATACGTTGTATTATTAATAGCGATTCAGGCATTAATGCTATTGTTACATTTTATCGCCCAGATAATAGTCGAGTATTTAACACTGAGAGTCGCAAATGATATGAAATGGAGATTTTATAAGCATCTTCAGAGGTTATCATTAAATTTTTTTGGTAAACGACCGATTGGTGAACATATGTTTAGATCACTTGATGATATAGATGGTTGCGCATGGATTGTAGGTCAAATGATCAATGATTTTCTTTGGCCTATCCAGAATCTTTTCGCATGGGGATTAGTATTGGCAACAATTGATTCGTGGATGATTGTAATCTCCATTATCTATGTTACTATTTTATTTCTTGGGCGCCAATGGTTTGTAACAAGACTGCGTATATGGGAATTTAAAATACGCAACCATGCACAGCGTTTGGATGCAATACTCCGACAGAGTTTAAAAGCAGTTCCCATTACAAAAGCTTTTGGACGTAACTCAACAGTCAGATACTGGTATAATACACAATTATTTAAGCTGGTTCGATCCACATTTAATCAACGTATTTTTTCTGGATGGGAAATATTTTTTGTAGACTATTCTTATCATGTTTTTCTGATGCTGGTATCCGTGCCTGTTGGTCTAAAAATAATGCAGGGAGAAATGACAATAGGCGATTATTATATCGTTCTTGCCGTATTTCCCGCGCTTACAAATCCAATCAAAGGATTAATTAACGTGATACAGACGGCAAGATTACAGCTGGTTCCAGCAGAGAGAATGCTAAATACGCTTGAGACACCTGTTGATATTGTGGACAGTTCCAATGCCACAAAAATCATTTCACCGAAAGGTCACATTAAAATGGATAGTATTAATTTTTCCTATGAAAAAATTCTGACTATAGATAATGTGAGTATTGAAGCTAAGCCTGGCGAAAAAGTTGCCCTAGTTGGTCAAAGCGGATCTGGCAAAAGCACTCTCGGAAAATTATTACTTCGGCTTTATGATGTTAATAGCGGAAGTATCACAATAGATGGGGTAGATATTCGCGATATTACTCAAAACAGTCTCAGACAGGAAATTGGAGCTGTTATGCAGGATGATTTTCTATTTGCAGAAACATTGCGAGAGAATATTCGTTACGGGAGGCGTGGTGCTACAGAGGAAGAAATTTTAGATGCAGCTGCTATGGCAAAGGTTGACGAGTTTATTAATAGCCTGCCTCAGGGATATGATACTATACTAAGTGAGGGTGGAAACTTATCAGGCGGACAGCGTCAGAGGGTCTGTCTCGCCAGAGTACTACTACGTGGTTCCAATATCCTACTTTTGGATGAAGCTACCTCTGCCTTGGATCCACTATCAGAGCATACGATAATTTCAACGGTAGATAATGTATTCAGTTCTTGCACACGCATTATTATTGCTCATAATCTTACCGCTATTTCAGATGCTGATAGGATCTATGTACTAGATGAGGGGTCGGTTGTTGAGTTCGGAAAGCATAGTGAACTGATGAATAAAAAAGGATTTTATTACCGTCTTTGGATCGATGATAAAAACAATCAGAGGATTATAAAATGAAAAATATTAAAAAAACAATTAAACTTTGGATAAATAATAGATTTATCATAATTATTGAAGTGATTGGTTATTCAGTTTCTGCTATATTAGGGTTGGCTGCAATTTATTGTATTGTCACTTATGAAAACATGAATGCGTATGCTAATGGGATTCTAGTACCAAGTTCCACATCAATAAATGTCAACCAAGAATATTTAATTTATGACTGGGTTGTTAACCCAGGTGATTTAGTTGAATCAGAAACACCTATAGCAAAGATTGTTACTGACAAAACCGCTTTTAAACGTTTAATTGCCTCCTCATACTTATCAGAGGCAATAAAATCTTTGAAAGATACAGGAATCCCACTAAATCAAAACCTTGAAACATTAAAAACACAGTATAATAAAATTCGCGGACTTCCAGAAATAAAAAACGTTAGCAGTGAAAAACGGGGAATCATATCTATACCTAATAATATTAAAAAAAATACCGTCTTAAACCCAGAAACAGATCTGGCAATAACATATGACTTAAATACATTATTTTGTTCAGCTGAATTAGAAGCTTCCAACTCAGGAAAAGTAACAGAGGGACAGACGGTAACAATTATTTTGCCTGAGACTGAACAAGAAATTATTGGCCTGGTAAATAAAGATCCAGATGCGAAAGAAGGCGGAACAGTAAAATTAATTTTCAGTAATATCCCAGAAAATGCAAAACAATATTTTAAGGAACTTCTCTCTTCAGATTCATCATCATTTCCAAAGGTAAGAGCAACAATTATTGTAGGCCGTAGAAGCCTTTTTGCAAAATTTTTTGGCAGATCTTTTTAGATAGATAATATTTTAATCATTTATATAATAAATCAATCTATTACTCTCTTTATCTTACTTCTATATAAGTTTATTTTTAATATTGCGGAATAGTTTTTAACTAATAAAAAATCAAATGATTTATTCTAAAATTTTAAAAATCACTCATTGGACATGGTTCTTTTGCAATGTTTTATTTTTTCTTTCATGCGGAAAAATAAAAGATTCTTTAAGAGCTGATATTTTTTCAGATATGACAACAAAATTAAAAATTGAATTTCATCATGAGGCTGGAAATAATGACGAATATCATATGCCCGAAAGTATAGGCTCTGGAGTTGCGATTTTCGATAGCAATAACGACGGCTTAGTAGATATTTATTTCCTAAATGGATATAAACATAAAAAAAATACTTTAAGTTCAAATGAATTATTTGTTCAGACTAATGACAATACATTTGAAAATAAAACTGATGAGTCTGGACTGGGAAGCACCCAATATAGCATGGGTGTTGCTATTGGTGATATTAACAATGATGGATACCAAGATGTTTACTGTTCAAATGTAGGTTCTGATCAACTTTTTTTAAATAATGGTAATGGAACATTTTCAGATATTAGCACGGCTGCTGGAATAAAAAATCAAGAATGGGGTTGTTCTGTTATATTTTTTGATTACAACCAAGATGCATATTTAGATATTTTTGTTACAAATTATTTGAACTATGATAGTCTACAATTCTGTACTGATAGAGCAGGTAGACAAGACTATTGCGGTCCCAAATCTTATATAGGGGTACCTGACATTCTTTATAAGAATATGGGTGACAATACATTTACTAATGTATCAGATTATTCTAATATATCTAATCTCAATGGTAAAGGGCTTGGGGTTGTGTCTAACGATTTTAATTCAGATGGTTTAGCGGATATATATGTTGCTAATGATGGCGAAGCAAATTTTCTTTGGACAAATCAGGGCAATGGTAAGTTTATAGAAAATGCGGTAGCCATGGGCGCAGCATTTAATATGGTTGGTGCTGCTGAGGCAGGTATGGGTTTAGCTATAGGTGATGTAAATGCTGATAAAAACATGGACCTGTTTGTAACCCACCTTCGTGGTGAAACAAACACTCTCTATATTAAAACAGATTGGGGATTTGAGGACATGACCGATCAATACAGCCTAAATAGAGATAATATATCACTTACAGGATTTGGTACTAGCTTTATAGACTACGACAATGATACCGATCTAGATCTTATTGTGGCAAATGGAAGAGTGACTCGAGGGTTCCTTCTTCAAGAAAACCCAAACCCCGGTTATTGGGATTTTTATGCAGAGCCTAACCTATTATATAGCTATCATAAAAAATATGGTTTTACAGCAGTCTGGTCTGATTGTGGTGATATCTGCCAACAAATGAATAATAGCCGTGGATTAGCCTCAGGGGATATTAATAATGATGGTAAAATAGATATTGTAGTAAACAATACGGGAGGTCTCGGAAAAATATATATTAATACCATTCCAGTTAATCATAGTTGGCTTATTATAGATGCAATCAATCCAGAATATAATAGACAAGATATTGGAGCTAATGTAACAGTATATACTGAGCTCCATGAAATAACAAAACCAGTAATAAACGGATCAAGCTTTTTGAGTTCAAATGATATTCGCTTACATTTCGGTTTGGGTGATGCCTCTATTGTTCAAAATGTAAAAGTGAGATGGGCGGATGGTATTGAAGAAGATTTTGGAACATTTAAGGTTAACCAACAGGTAAAATTAGAAAAAGGAAAAAGCACATTTAATTAGTGAAAAACATAAAAAATAATAAATCACTTAATTATGTTAATATCGCTGGGACATATGTCATTTTTCTTCTATTGATATTTAGTTGCAGTCAAGAAAAAATATTCAATATTATTCCAAATGAGTCTCAATTATTAGATGTTGAGTTTCAGGTTCGAGAGAAAATTATAACCTTATCAGATTCTTTATCAAAATATCCTAATGATATAAAACTATTAGCTGATTATGCCATGACCTTGGATGCACATGATTTCCATTTTGAAGCAGAAAAGTTATATAGCATATTACAACAAATAGATTATACTGATTTTAGATGGCCTCTATTTCATGCAATAATTCTACATAATCTAGGAGATAAAAAATCTCTAGAATTATATAAAAAAAGTATGAACCTTAATAATAAATATATTCCTACTCTAAGTCTATGTGGGCAAGCAATGTACGAACATGGACATATTGATTCTTCAATATTTTATTTTAACAAAGCTATTCAAAGACAGAAATGTTCCAAGTTTGAATTAACTTATCTTGCGAAAATTTATATCAATAGTAATAGGTTTTATAAAGCTGACTCGATGTTAGCATTAATCAGTGAATGTGATATAGTGGATAAAACATATTATTCTTTATTATCTGAGCTAGCACGTAAAAATAATAATAAAACATTATATAATAAATTAACCTTGGGGTTAATCGATATGCCAGACGCAAGCGATATGATATATAATCCAATATATGATCAGATAATTGAAAAAGGATTAAGCTCTACATGGTTCCGCTATAGGGCACAGAAACATATGGAAATTCAACTATATGAACTCGCAATAAAAGAATATACACAGCTTATAAAATTAAAGCCACTTTCTGAAGATTATTATAATCTTGGTATTGCATATGAAAATATTGGAAAACTAATAATGGCTGAAAACTATTTTAAGCTGTGCTTAAAAAATAATCCTGTTTATATCCAAGCCTGTGAACAGCTAGCTAAGATATACAAAAACAAAGGAGATATAAAAAAATATATTTTTTATAATAACCAGATCCAAACAATCCGATCAAAAATAATAGAATGAATATTATAATATTTTCAATGCATCTAATAAGAAAACAATTAATCTCAGATCCAGATCATAGACCTAAAGCAAGTGCTATAATTTTGATTCTATTTTTGGGCATAAATTGCTCGATTAATGATGAATGGGAGAAAAAACATCTTATTTTTACAGATCTTTATGAAAATGAAAAATATATTGAATCTAAAAGCGCGGCAGAAGATGCGCTTACGATAGCTTTAGATATTTACGATGCTGGACACCCGAGCACTATATTATCATATATTAATTTGGGGAAAGCTTTCACAGCTACTGATGATATTACTTCAGGTGAAAGGAACCTAACTATTGCTCAAACAGCAATAGAAAAATATTTTGATAATCAACATATTTTATATGCCGTGAACTGTTTGCATATTGGTAATCTTTTTCGCCTAAAGGGAGATCTGGATAAAGCACTAAAATATTTAACTCAAGCCAATGAATACTTTAAAAAAATAGATAAAGTTCAAACACATGACTACGCAAATACGCTAGAATATATTGCACTCATAAGTTTTACAAATTACAACCTAAATGATGCGGAGGACCTATTTCGTAAAAGTCTCTCTATAAGGGAAAAATATATAACAGACAAACAGAATAGTATTGCTCAATGTTTAAATAGTATTGCAATTATACTAAGAATGAAGGGTGAACTCTCAGAAAGTGAGAGTCTTACCAATAAGGCACTTACAATTTGGAATAACATTTTTGGATCCAAACATAAAAATGTAGGTATTGGATTAAATAATCTTGGTGTGATTTATAAATATCAAGGAAGATATGATGAGGCAGAAAAAATATTATCTAGGGCATTGTCTATTAATGAGGATTTTTTCGGAAAAAATCATCCAGATTTAGCATCAGATTATAATAATATGGCACAATTAATGCATGCAAAAGGAAATTATGATTTGGCAAATAATTATTATAAAAAAGCATTGAACACACTAATCCAATTTAATAATATCTATAATTTTGAAATTGGTCAGATTCTAGCAAACCAAGGAGAATTACATTTCAGTTCTGGTAGTTATGGAAAAGCATTGGATTGTTTTAGCAAGGCTATTAAAAAAATAGCAGACTCTGAAAATGATAATTCATCTATACTAGAAAGAATAAACGAAAGGATTAAAGGAATAAAATATATTTTAGACCATTAGTAGTTAGATAGAAAATATTTTCCTATTGTAAAATAGATGAGGCCTTATTAAATAATCTTTCAACAATTTTACTATATGCAACTTCGCTAAGATGTAAATTATCTGATGCAACTAAATCGGGTTGTTCTAATCCTAACCTTGAAATATCTGTAATATCTTGAAAATAAACACTCTCCTGTTGACACTTTATAGATAAAAAATCATTATATTGGGAAATCTCATCTGAAACTATTCCAGGAGGCGTATAGTATTGACCAATAGGTGTAAAAGAATAATCTGGTATTGATATTACTATAACCTTGTTACGGTCATTCTTAGCTAAAGAAATAGCTTTTTCTAAAAGGATAGGGAATTCTTCTTCATATACAGAAAATGGTATTCTGCTAAATTGATTATTAACACCTATCAATAGCGTAACAAGGTCAAAATCATTAGGCGGATTAACATTGATTAATCTATTTATTAGGTCAGTTGTTGTCCACCCTGATTGGGCAATACTTAAAAGATCCAAATTATTTGCATGTACTTTATTTAGTGTATCCATTAATTGATTTGGAAAACTACATGTATCACAAACACCCTGACCATAAGTATAGCTATCACCCATTGCTAAATATTTATAATTAGATATTTGAGGAAAATCTTTATCAATATCTGAGTTAAAACATGTAATAAAAAAAATCGATATTAATAATATTTTAAATCGAAATTTGGATAAATCATGTAAAAATATTTCCATGCCCAAATCTACCCATCTTCCCACAAACAAGAAACCCCTCTCTAAAAAGAGGAGTGCATATTATACTATTTTATCACACGCACTAATTTTTCACTTAGTATTATTTACAGATCTAGCAGAATCTAAATTTCTATCCATTATTCTACTTTATAGAAAAGAAACTTGCATAAATAGAAATAACCTGGATCTACCTGCCTACCTTAAATACCAATGTGTTATTGTATAAAGACTTACCTTCAACTATGTATACAGTTTGCTTTGTAGAAATTCCTGTAAACGATTGGTAAATTCCGCTCGGCCAGAAGATATCAATCTGATCAATCTTATCCGCTTGTTCGAGCCCAAAGTATAGCTCTTTGGCATTGTTTGAGAAATATCCCTGGCCTGATGATAGAGTTTGTTTTTGAATTTTATCACCTATATGAATTTTGACAATAGTTCCGAAACCATCTCGGTTTGATTTTGTTCCTTCCAAACGTATTTTGATCCAACTATTATCAGTTTTTGTTTCATTACGTAGTAAAACTCCTCTTCCTTGGTTAGGGTCAAAAATAATATTTCCTTTACCATCTTCAACTTGCTGACCATTAACCGTAACAAAAATATCAACCATACCATCATTATCATAATCAGCGAATATGGCTCCACGATGGATACGTTTTCCAGTAGCTAATACACCCGAAGGTCCAGATATATCAGAAAATTCACCTCGACCATTATTTTCAAATAACTGGTTTAATTGCCTGTTATCACCACTGACAGAGTTTAAATGGCCGTTTGCAAAAAAAAGATCTAGGTCACCATCATTATCTAAATCAAATAATCCAGGTGCCCAACTTATTTTAGGCCAAGTGAGCTTATGCAATATTGGGGAATTAAAATCATGTACAAATATTGCATTACGCAGGTTACCTTCATTACTACTTTTATTATCAATAAGAAATGCTAATGTGTTTACCTCGGAGGCATAATTTGTGTATACTAAATCGATAAGTCCGTCTTTATTAATATCACCAAGCGCAACTCCCATGCTGCCATCAGTAGTGCTTAGTCCGCTAGGACCAGAAAAAGATTTAAAGGTACCATTACCCCGATTAAGATAGAAACCATTAGCATCTGTATCGTTTGCTACGAACAGATCAGGATATCTATCTTCATTAAAATCATGAAACAAAACCTGCATAGATTTTCTAGATGCATCAGTTAATACAGGTATTTTTGATGTTTCATCAGTAAAGATCCCATTACCATTATTCTTGTAAAGCATATTAGGCAAACCACCAAAGTCCATAGGAAACCTCAAGTCAGTATATTGTGGTCTGCGAGAGAAATCCACATATCCTGATATATATAAATCCAGATCACCATCAAGATCATAGTCACCCCAGGCTGAGCCTCCATACCAAATATCTTTGATACCTTCTGGAAACGCTTTTGAAGTGATATCTGTAAATGTTTTATCACCATTATTCTTGAATAATTTGAAATTGCCATAGTTTGTAACAAACAGATCAGGATATCCATCATTATTATAATCCGCAACAGATGCTGCCATGCCTTCTCCATCATCTTCAGCTCCAGAGTTTTGAACCCGTTGAAACATTCCATTGTTTTGATTTTCAAAGAGAATATTAGTTACGTTTATATCTCCCTGGCAGTTAACCAAATATAGATCCCAGTCACCGTCTTGGTCATAATCAAGCCAAGCACCACCAGATCCGTTCATTTTAATCAAGTGCACATTTGCAAATTCATCCAGTGTTAATAGTCTACCATTTGATTTCCAGAGTTCTCCCTCTTCCTGAAACACAAGACTTAATTCTTCATTGGTAGCTGTCCCGACTACAGATGGTCCAATCTCACACCATCGAGGACGAGGAGCATAGTGAACAAAATCGATCCCAGAATCTAGACTATTATCTTCTAGATATATTGTCCCATTGGTTTGACCGTAAATACATAAACTGAATAAGAAAAGAAACCGTAAAAGGAAAACATAAATAAAAGTATTTATTTGATACACACTCATAAATATTTAACTAATTAAAAAGATCAGTAACAATTATTAGAAAGGATCTTTCTATTATTAATTAATAGACTGCTTAAAACCGTCAGCTGTAACCTCTCGAGTATTATAGTTATTATTATATTCAATTTGATTTGAAGGTAAAATATTTTCTTGCTCGTATGGATAAGATTTCATACCATGAAAGGGTAACGGTTTTACCGTTTGTCCTTCTGCAGTATTTAAATCACCATCTTTTAACCACCCGTCATTATAAAATATAAATGTTCTATTCCAACCTTTTTTTATTTCTGCTAGACTAGAGGCAGCAAACTCTAGCCTTATCTCATCACCCGCATTCATTATCACATATTTATCATCTGATTCTAGTAAGAGAGATAATACATCTCCATATCTTGTATAAAAACCTGTCAGATCTCGCCATTTTTGACCAGTGGTTATGGAATAATAATCAGGAATATGTGGACTATGAAAATCTTTTCTTTTGATATGTGAAAATCCTCGATAATGAAGATCTGCTGAGATTGGCTTCAACGTGGCAATATTTAATTGATTACCAGACCCACTCTTGGTAATAAATATATGGTCCCAGTAAATCTGCATATTGGTTCGGATACGAATACGATAATCATCTGACAAAAATTTATCTGTTAGATTAACCACCATCGTTTTATTCTTGCCCTTTGGGAAACTTATGTTATCCATGATCGTAATCCATTCTCCTGAGGAATCTGGAACCTGCAACATGGGAAATATTAATTTATTTTTATTAGACTGCGAAATATTGACATTAATACTAGCATCTGTTGGAAATAGCCACCCATTTAAAAACAGAAAAAGAGAATCTGAATTATTTAAATCCTTAAAGACTAATGTAAGATCCTGCAATTCAGTTATGCCTTGGTATAATCCTAGATTAAGGTTAGAAATATATTTCTTATCCCGAATAGATATTTCATCTAATACATCTCTTCCCAAGTGATCGTATGCTTTAACAGGAAAATATTTTTTTTTAAAATTATAGATTCGTAATGATGGATAAGGAGGTGGGATAAAAGTTTCATCAATTTCTACATTCACATCTATAGGGTGATCAATCGCCAATATTTTTACTTTATCAAGGTAAGGTGTCTCCCATAGTTCTGTAGTGAACTGTAAAAAATATGAACCATCTTTAATCTTTAGGTTATTTTCTCCAATCTTCAAATATTCATCAGTTGAATTGGGAAAAGCAAACATTGGCTCACCAGCCATTATTCCTAGAGGCATACCAAGCGCACTAGGCCAAAGAACATCAGTTATAAATTCATATTTGGAACCATTCCAGCCAAAAAGGTAGGGACAAGACCCCTTTAAAATTTGGGTCTCTACAATAGTTTGGTTTGACTGAGGTTTAAATCTATTTTGTGGTACACCATTACTCCATAATACACGCACAACATCTGCAACAGGCTGGCTTCCTAGACCAAAACTTATTATTGGCGAATCCACATATCTTACCTGATACAAATATCCTGCTCTAACTTCCACTCTAGAGCCAATGCCAAAATAGTTATTTTTACTGCTGCCAGTTCGTAAGCCAGTCAAACGAATTTTCAAAAAGTTATTTATGTTTCCACCATCATTTCTAAGAAGTTGTATTTGTCCGTGATGATTAACAAAAAATATATCTTCATCACCATCGTTATCAAAATCACCAATCTCAATTTTGTTAATTGACCCTAAACTATCAGGGATCAAAGATGATGCATCAAGAAATTCTCCTAAACCATTATTATATAATAATCGTAATCCCGTTTCATTTTTTTGTTTATTATCAGATCTACCTGCAATAAGTATATCTAAATATCCGTCATTGTCTGCATCTAGAAATGCGACATCTTTGCCATATATTTTTTGCATACTATTATTAACTATAACCCAGTTTGGATCTAGTTCAAATGTTCCATCACCTTGGTTTTTATATAGCAGATGTTCTTTCCCTTTTACATCCGCAATAAAAATATCTACAGCACCATCATTATTATAATCTCCTGCAGCAGCAAAGCCTCCTGCAGTACTGTGTACAAGCCCTGAGGTTGAGGTTATATTTTTAAAATTACTCCGACGTAAATTATTATAATATTCATGTTTTCCATCTCCATTCAAAATGAATAGATCAACGTCACCATCATTATCAAAATCACAATAAATTATATCTGTGGCTAAAGAATTTGAACCAACGATCCCAGAATCTTCTCCTATATCATTAAATGTTCCATCAGAATTATTTCGATATATATAGTTAACGGAGTCTGTAGCTAAAAATAAATCCAGGTCACCTTCAAGATCCAAGTCTACAAATGTAGCTAAGAAACCATTTTGTTTATGAACTATACCAAGATCATTTATTGGTTCAAATTCTCCTTCACCAAAATTTTGGTATAGTCTGTTATCCTTCTCATTCAAAATAAACAGATCTAAATAACCATTATTATCATAATCTGCAAAAATTGCATATAAGTCTCTAGATTTATGGTTAGTCGCTAAAGTGTTTACTGTTGTTGTAAATTTTCCTCGATTATTTTCTAATAAATACTGGCTACTAGTATTATTCGATTTAGACCAATTAGATGCAAAAAGATCTAGATCACCATCCGAATCATAGTCACCTATTGCAATTATTGATTGCGTCAAAGACCCATTTATCTTTTTCGAAAAATTATCTATAAGCCCACTTTTCTGAGACACATTTGTAAATGTAATATCACGCGGAATCTGATATTTATTTTTCATAACAGGTTTTTCTAGATAGAGAAAAGAATAAATTGGAGCTCCTGCTATAGGTCCATTTGTTCCTCTTAATTTATTAAGCGAAGCCTGATAGATTGATTTCGGTTTTATTAAATTATGCAACATAATAGTAGATGCATACGCATCTGCTGTATTCCCATCCCTTAAAAATTCAAATATTTTATAAATTAATTTTTTCGACTGATCTGAAAGCATAGGCAAAATCTGCTGAACATGACTCAGCCTATCAAAAGCTTTTTCATTCTCATTATTATTTAAAAGGGATTCAATTAAATAGAACTCAGCAGCAATATTTCCTGACAAAGAATTTGTTAATTTTGTCAAATATTTCAGGGCACTTTGCTGGATTTTACCATTCTCATCATTCATTAGATATAGAGATAATTGGAATAACGATGGTACGTGATTAGAATGATCGCCTACAACATCTAAAATGATATTTAATGCCTTTTTCCTTCTGTTCGTCATTTCATAAATTTTTGCCAATAAAAATCTAATATCTGGATTCTTTGGAACTAAGTTCAGTGCACTATTAATCCATTTTTCGGATTGTTTTAGTTCCCCATCCATACGCATATAGGTTAATCCAAGATTAGCATAACCAAGAGGTTCTTTTGGTGCTTTTTCTATTAACATTAGAAACTCATTAGCCGCATCAGAATACCTTTCTTCCTCTAAATAGGCTAACCCAAAATTCCGGTGCGAGGTAATTTGGCTATACACATTTTCATCTAATTTCATAGATTTTTCACAACCTATGATTAGATAAAAAAGAAAGAAAAAGAAAAAGTTGGGTTTGTGGTTTAATCGAAATAACATTCTCATGACCACAATTATATTAGTATATATAAATTGTCAACACCACCAAAAAATAGATATCAGTAAACTTCTATATTTTATATCAATTTATTCTAATAGTTTAGAGTAACAAACAAGGATGAGCCATCCTTCTTTTTTATAAGAAGCAGGAGGCTCCCTTTAGCACGTGATGCTTTTTCTTTCTTTTTAAACTCTTTCAAAGATCGTACCTGCTGTGTGCCTACTCTTTTGATAATATCGCCCTCCATTAATCCTTTTTCAGCTGCTTCACTGCCAGGTTCAACACGAACAATAACCAGTTTACCATCTGCATCCTCAATATTATATTTCTGTTTTAATGAGCTGTTTATTTCCTTCACCTCTAGCCCGAGTATTGTTGCACCAGAGGAGGAATTTCTCGAGGCTACTGTTTTTCCATCCTTGAGCTCTTTTAGAATAACATTTAAAACCTTTCTAGAGCCATTTCTAAATACTATAACCTCAGACTTAGTACCAGGAGGCATCAGAGACACAATATTCCTAAGGTTTGATGGATCAGTAATATTTCTATTATCAAACCTGACAATCACATCCCCCTCTTCCACTCCAGCTATTTCAGCAGGACTGTCTTCAACTACCTGTGTCACAAGAGCACCATCTCTTGAGTCCATTTCTAGGGCTTTAGAAGCGTCGTCATCTAGTGGCTGTATATATACACCTAACCATGACCTTGTAACATATCCTTTATCAATAAGGTCAGACATTATTCTTTCTGCCATGTTAGACGGAATAGCAAAACCGACACCCCGGTTACCACGCTCATAGCCACCAGTCGCAATCGCCGTGTTAATACCAACAAGCTCACCCCGCATGTTTAACAGTGCGCCACCACTATTTCCTGGGTTAATCGCAGCATCAGTTTGAATGAAGTCTTCATAATTCTGTCCACGTATAATATTACTGCGACCAAGTGCACTGACAATTCCAGTGGTTACCGTGTGACTTAAATTTTCTGAGAATGGACTTCCTACAGCCATGACCCACTCTCCAACTCTTAGCTTATCAGAGTTACCTAGTCTAAGATGTCTCAAATTTTCTGCATCTATTTTGAGAATCGCCAAGTCTGACTTTGGATCTGTACCCATAACATCAGCATTATACTCCCGCTTGTCAAATAGCTTAACCTTGATATTATCCATACCCTCTACAACATGATTATTGGTCAAGATATATCCATTTTCCGCGTCCACAATCACGCCTGAACCAAGTGCATTTGTCTTGTACTCTTTTTCACCATTCGGATCCATATATGGATTAAAAAAGAAATACAGATCATTGTTTGGTATTTTCATGATCTTATCGGTAATAATGGTTACAACAGCTGGTTTTGCATTTTCTGCCACATCAGCAAAGGCTTTACTGAACTGCTGAACTACAGAGTTTTGAGAAAACAAGTTTCCGATAAATAATAATAAGATAACGTATTTACGATTCATTGTATTTTTTTTCTATTTTGCCTTTAATAATGCACATAGACTACATAATGTTCCAAAAAAAAGCCCTCACTATGAGAGCTTTTTTAGTAGTAAAAAGTATAGAATTAGACCTTATTTCAGAAATAACATCTTCCTCATCGAATGATATTTATTAGTATGCAAAGTATAAAAGTACATACCTGTAGATACCATACTGCCTCTATCATTCGTACCATCCCACTGCAACACATGATAACCAGGGCTTATTTCTTTTTTCGTCAGAGTTTTTACTTTCTGACCCATCAGATTATATATAGCAACCTCTACGACAGAAGCCTCTGGTAGGTCAAACCTAATTTCTGTTTTTGGGTTAAACGGATTAGGATAGTTCTGATGTAAAGCAAAAACTCCGGGAACTAGCTTAACATTTGCTGAGACCGTTCGCGATGCCACATCAGCGATCTTTCCTTTTGGCCCTGAAACAAAAATATCACTAATACTAATTCCACTTATATCTAAAATATCTCCATTGAAGCTATAGGGAATTCTAACAAGACCTTGATGGTCTGACTGCACTGTTTCGCCCTCAATATCAACAACAACAACCTTGATCAGTCCATCACTTATTTTGCTGTGGGTAATCATTACATTATCCTGTACAAATCCTAATCCTGGAACACCAACAGTAACCAACTCAGGGTCATAGCTAAGATCGAACTGAAATCCTTTTAGGGCACCACCATAGTCAAGATTCACTATAAGCTCAGATGACTGATATTGAGCACTCAGGTCAACAAATGCCATTGAGCTCGAACCGGAGGAAACACGACCAGTCGAGGTTCCAGCGATAATATCAACAATCATCACCACATCAGCAATATTTAGTGCATCATCCCTGTTTATGTCACAGTTATTAAACGCAGCATCACTTGGAGCTGTCTCTTCCAAAATAAAATCAACCAGCGCCAGTACGTCTGCGATCGTTGTTTCACTGTCAAAGTTTGCATCACCAACGGCATACGGTATCGCACACGCGGTGTTTGATGGCCTTGACTCTAAAACGCCATACCCGCCGTTTGAAACAGCGCCAGTGTTCCACCGTGCCTTCACATGATAACAATAGTTATTATAGTTTTCACTGACAACAATAGTGTCCATCGTATCTGTCGTAGTAGACACAAGAGTGGTTGTTGCATCGTCTGCGACATGGTAAACATTATAAACCTCAAGACTATCGTCCTCGTCCCTGCTACTATTAAGTGTCAGGCTAGGAACCGGCCTAGGTACATACAGATCCGATAAGATATAATCACTGTCGGTATCACTAGCTTGCAAAAACGTATCCTGACTATAGTTAGATAGCCTGCCATAGTTTAGTTCCGGCATGTCAACAAGTTCTCCAGAGGCCGCAACAGCATAAGCCGCCTGACCAGGAGCACCAAGGAAAGAAGCAAGAATACCGAAGTCTCCAGCGAGACCATAATACTCATCTGCTATCGTGTTCCAACCATACCCTGTTGTTACCCAGTTACGATCAAAATATTCTGGAGACACTGGTTCCAGATCATCTGCTATGCCCAGAAAACCTCCACCATCATTAACAACAATATAAATGTCGCCGCTAGTCACCTCAATTCCTTGATCAGACACATCAAATGAGTACTGTACAAAATTTCCATCTGGTGAGCTAAGATCAGTAGACGCTACAACGGTAATTGGATCACCAGAAGGACCAGCAACCGAACCAGCAGGATCCAGGTATACATCTACAGACGCACCCGTTGACCCCGCATCGCCCTGCATACTAAGGACAAAACTTTGTAATGTTGCAGGATAGTTTGCAGGAGTAAACCTGACACCAAACGCACATCCACCAGCACCACAACCAATCTGACCCTCAAAAACATCATCATAGTATGCAATATCATAGAAGGCTACTGAGCCAGGAGATCTCCAGGATAGATATACCTTTTCATCACCAGGTTCCGCAGCGAGTGCGACCGGAGATGGCATATCAGGAGACAGAGTAATATTCTGCAAGGTCGGAGCGGCCTGAGCAAGAACACTAACTACAGCAGTGTTTGTATAGAAATCAGACCTAGAGGCCTGAACAATATGTGAACCAACATTAAGATTCCAGAGGGTGTATGCGCCATCCGCGCCGGTCGTGTCTGACACCCCGCTAGCGGTCAAAATCACGCTGTCAAGAGGAGCATTATTCGGATCATAGACCACTCCGCTGACATCCCCAAACAGATACAAAGATGCGTCCTGGACAGTGATCGTGTCACTCTCATAATTAGGTCCATCAACAGGACCATCATATACAGCAGAAACGCCAAAGGTATAGGTCACCTCATTTTCTAATCCTGTGACCGTATAGCTATTAAACTCAACAATCTCACTATTGACAAGCGAGTCCTCCATCCCCAATCCATCATTTACATAAACGTTATATCCGATAAAGTCATACTCTGTTCTTGTCTGATCTTGGTTTACCACAGGGTCCACGCTTTGTTGAGTAGATAGACTGATATCAAGCGTATACTCACCATTATTACTGCCGTAACCATCAACCACCACGTAATAGAGACCAGCCGGAAGCGTAATCCCTGGCAAGTCAGACACGTAAGGACTGGTAAATGATGGAGTTGAGCAGGCATCATCATTACAAGCTATTCCATAACTAGTAGCATCAGTCTCGATAACAACACCGTCAATATCTAAAATATAAATCTTTGAGTCATACGCCGTGTTAGAACAAAGCGTAAAATCATAGGTGGCTCCTGAGCTTGTCATCATATAGACCACATCAGCCGATCCAGAGTTCGAATAGGGACAAACCTCATCATAGTCATCCTCAAAACCTACTGTCGTACCCTCAGCATAAAAAGGAAGACCGGTAACAATAAAAGGATTCTCAATCTTATCACCCTCAGTGCCGCCACCGCCACCGCCACCTGGCCCTTGCCAAACCAGTAACATTTCCTCATCACCTGGAAAGGACATCAGATTTGAAGGCGCAACAGCTACCCACTCTTCAGGTGTCGCACACAACGTCTCACTCGCCGCTGAGAACGCTTCAGTACCATTCGTATCATAGACGGCCGTAACATAGTAGCAGTACTCAGTTCCATTCTCCAGGCCTGTGTGTGCATACTCTAGGTTTGTAGTAGCTCCAATGACCGCACCGTTGCTTCTGTGAACGCGGTAGGTGACAAACTCACCACACTCTACCGGAACATCTCTTATGATCTCAAACGTTCCACTTTCCATTTTTACTGGATCTGACAGTTCGAGACTTTCAAGAACTGATAGATTATAGTCACCACCCTTTTCAAAAGGAACTGGGTCTAAATAAGAAACCGATGTTGCCCCATACCACCTACCTTGTGTGTCAAACACCACCTCTAACTCTGTGTAGGGCTCGGTACCACCCTCATAGGTATAGATAGCGGTACCATCAATATAAAGAACAAACCCGCCTGAAGAAGTTATACCATCACCAAATGTGTCATAGATCGTGAACGTATAGTTACCGTGTTCTATATCATATTCCCATGTATATAGCTCACCAGCGGTTGTAAGGTCGCCAGGCGAGGTAGAAGCAATGACCGCACCTGAACCATTATTCACTAAATCCCAAGAAATCTCTGTTGGCCAACTATCTGGAGTAATAGCAACCATAAACGTAACCAGATAAGGATTCGCTGGCTCATCCCAAGAAATAATATTCTGACCGTCACCACCAAGAACGTTTACATCCTCAACTGGGCAAATTTCCTGTGCATTGGTGCCACTTATAATGATACTAGCTAATAATAAAATCGTACGGACATTTTTCACTACTTATTCCTCCAAAAAATTATCAATAATAAATTATATTATTTAGATCAAAGAAGATCTGGTTATAGACGACTCAAATTTAGTAAGTCCTGTATCTTATTCAATTGTTTTTTATGACGAAAATTCTCATATTATTAAATTATATACTGCGCTGAAAACTGATAACCCATTTCGTATCATTTTCCAGCTTGTCACCATCCTTAAATAAAATAAATGGAAAATCCAGCCGCAGGTAAAGCGGTTTTTCATATACGGTGCTACTGAGACGGATGCCTATGCCTGCATCGCCTAGCTTACGTATGCTGCTATTATTATAAAAAATACCTCCATCTGCGAAAAATGCTAGCTCAAAACTGATAGGCCTGTGCTCCAGATACCCGCTCAAATCCACTCGCTTATTTACCATAAAAATTTCACTGGTTACTGATCCTACTGCATCGGCCCCTTTTTCATTTTGACTCGCAAATCCTCTGATGTTGCCCTCACCAGTCATATGATAATTGTTATTGATCTCTGTTATTCCAAAAAAACTATCTTGATTACGTAAATAAGATATCCGGAACATATCCGCTGAACTATTCCCCTCAATATTGTAGGCCTCCTGATTTGGAACTCCACTTTTATTGGTCCAAATTTTCCCTGCAAATATTCTTCCTCTATAGCCTCCATAGGTAAACCTCGTAAATTTTTTCAGTGGATTATCTTCAGAAAATGAGGCTGATGATTTCAATGAGGAGATCAATGTGATCCGATTAAAACTCCAGTCAGAATATGGATCCACTGAGGAAGAAACCTCCGATTCAATATCAATTATTTTATTATTTATTTTATATTTTAGGTAAACTACCGCTAGTTTGCCCGGATCAAATAAATTGGTCCTCAGAGTATCAACCATTGGCTGCATATAGAGACCTGCCTTAGAAATATGATACGGAGATTTTTGATAGGTCCGAGACCATGTTTTTTCTATCTCCATCCCAAGCTCTTGAAGGCCCGGCTGGTTAAATCCCCATAGTCTCAGCTTTGAGTTTCTTAAAAAATGAACAGGCTTATACACATTTAAATAGGACCAATAAAAATTATTCTTGTTTGACAAGGTATCTTTGTTCACCGCATAATTAAACCAGAGTCTTTGCTTTTCCCAGTGGCCATAGGTTCGGTCTATTCTCAGACCAGGCGCATATCCATCCTGTTGATTGTAAAATAACGAAGGTAGCCACTTGTAGACTATTGTATCTCTTGGATTATATTTCATACTAGGCCAGTCAAAAATAAATTTATGATCCATCTTGGTCGTATTGTTCCTGAAGTCAACGTCCATGGTCTGCACGTCTGGGTCCAGGGTGATTCGGATTGGCTTAGAAGATACAGTATAGCTTATGGAATCACTTGTTCTCCACAGATGATTATTCCACCACATTCTGTGACTCTTTCCATTCTCAAGCTCTGTCTCAATCAAAAGAGGCATATATCTATTCCCAAGACTTTCTATATCAAGATTAATATTATAGGATCCATTATCATTTTGCTTTTTTTTCCAAGAATTGATCTTATAGTCCATCACCCTTGTATCATGGAGCCATGCATCAAAAAACCAGTTGAGCTCTTTTTTGGTTGTTCTCTCCACAGAACTAATAAACCTATTTTCATTCACATGCTGAAACTTCCACCTGCTATAATAGTCCTGGATTGACTGGTAATAGAGTGAGTCTCCTAGCAAATATTTTAGCTCGTTCAGCATAAGTGAGGGCTTGGTATAAGCATTCTGCCGGTAGGCTGAACCATTTTTAAAATGATAGCTTGGCCGGCTGATTGGCTCATCGTGGCCGCTAGTTATATACCGGATAGAGTACCACTGGTCAGCATGAAGTCTGTTAGTATAAGACCAAAATTTTCGCTGGTAAGATTCTGTCCAATCATCAGACTGAATATCAAAACCTTTTGACCCATAACGGTTAATCATATAGTCGCGGGTCTGGGCGCTTGTAAAGCCCTCATCCATCCAGGCCTCATCAAGCTCGTTATTTGCTAGAATGCCATAGAACCATATGTGGCCTATTTCATGAAGAATCAAACTCTCGCTATCGCTGCCGTCCATTATAATCATAGGATACTCCATTCCACCGCTTCTAACTCTGTCAGTATTTGTCACCTGAGGATAGGGATAGTCACCAAACTTATTTGTCAGCCACTTCAGCGCCCTCACAGAGCGCTGCCTTACGACACGATTCCAGTCACCAGCGTTGGCCTTATTATAGAGCACATGAACATCAGTATCATCCGACATATCATACTCATACAAAAAGTTTGGCGATGCGACCCAGGCAAAATCATGGACATCCTCTGCTAAAAATCGAACCTTTCTAACCTGATTTATTTTTGGTTTTTTATAGGTCTTTTCAAACTCCAGCAGCCACTCATCAAAATCAGCGGAGGTATCAACCCTAACACTTTCCCAACCAGGGTCCCCACTTATCACGATTCCAGATGCGCCAATAATAAATTTCTGTGGAAGCTCAAAAGTGATGTCAAAGTCTCCAAACTCTCCATAAAACTCACCCTCAGCATGAAACGGCTGTGCGTGCCATCCTCGTTCATCATATACAGCCACTTTTGGGTACCACTGTGCCATATTGTACTGTCCATCAACAAATCCTGCCCTCTCGACCATCCCACCGACATGGTGGTTCCAGTCAAGGTCAATCCGAAGTTCCTCACTAGGAAGCAATGGTTTTTCTAATCTTGCGTGTAAAACAGTATCATCTATTTTATAGTCCAAAAGAATAATACTCCCCTCTTTCGCGATCGTAAAATTTCGTATGTCTATCTTACTCTCATACCCCTCAAGACCATCTATAAAATATTGTGCTCTTGATGATCTACCATAATCGTTCATGTACTCTCTGTGTTTGACCGAACCTATTTGGAAAGCGTTTGGATATAGATGCATATAGATCTCATACAGCTTATCCGGGGAATTATTTTTATATATGATCGTTGATCTACAGGCCAATTGCCTCACGCTGTCAATAAGCACTACATCCATCTTATAGTCTACTGACTGCTGCCAATAGCTGAAGCTTCCTGCGTTGGAAATACTAAAGAATAAAACGGAAAAAATAGCTAGAGATCGAAAAAGATTCTTCAAATAGCTTTTCTACTTATAGATAAGGCTGTAAATCATTATAAAACACACTCCCGGGTCTAGCGCCTCTGTATGTTTTTACGATATATCCATCACGGTCAATTAAAAACGTTGTGGGGACTGCTCTAGTACCGACTCCTGTCACTCTCCCATAATCATGAAATGCTCTGTAGGATTCATACCTTTCTATGTCAGTGAGTATGGTATAGTTAATTTTATAATAATCTGAAAAACGCTTTATATTTTCAGGCGTTCCAGACTGCACCGCTACACCAATAATTTCCAATCCGTCATCATTATACTCATCATAAAGTCTAATAAAATCCGGTATCTCTCTCCTACATGGTCCACACCATGTGCCCCAAAATGTCAGCATAATTACCTGCCCAGAGAATGCGGAAAGATCAAAAATATTTCCCTCTAAATCGGATAATAAAAAGTCAGGCGCCTTAATCTTATCCAAAGATTTAGGAGTATTCGTTTTATTTTTCTGTTTTTTTGATTGTATTGGTTTTCTGTTTTTAACATTTCTATTTTTACTTCTTTGTGATGCTATTTTCCTGCTTTTCGGTTCCTTAGCCTTAACAACATTTTTATCTGCCTCAAATTTTGCGGCAGACTTTTTTTCTAAGGCAGACTCTTTCTTATGCTCAGAGACAGAATCACTACCGCATCCTGCAACAAAAATTAAAGTCAGTATTATGTAATATTTTTTCATACTAGTCCAATAAAATATATAATAGATAAATTAACTTCATAACCTGAAATTAGTTTAGTTACCATCGGTGCCATAATAATTACCAATACCTTTAGAAAGAAAATGTTCAAAGCCATTAGGAATATAGCCACCTGTGTCTGAAATAGTTGACTCATTGTAAGGATCTAAAATCACATAATAAGGCTGCGTCGCTGTCTTGTATCGTTCAAACTGCATCTGCGCAAATACCGAACTCAGTGAGTCCTTTTTATCTACATAAAGCCTCGCCAGGACCATTTTATCAAACTCTTGTCTTATCCTTTCCAAAGTAAAAACCCTGCGCTCCATCACCCTGCAATTAGCACAATAGATACCTGTGAAATCAATAAACAAAGGTTTGCCCTCTTGTTTTGCTTTTTCTAACGCGCCATCATAATCGTCTACAAACCATCCTTCTTTAATTGCAATCTCATCCTCCGTCGGAGGTGGAGGAACCATTGCCTCAATTATCTCATCTACAATTCTGGGAAGACCGCTATAGTGGTATGTAGGCGCAGAGTTTAGCGAAAGCCCCACCGGAAGAAGCACAACTATGGTAATAATTATGCCTATAAAACCAGGTCTCGGCCGATCTTTTTGGGAGCCTGGATGGAACGAATACAAACCCAAAAGATATAGGATCAGAGCGATGCCAATAATCAAAAACAGGCCCAATACTATGCTCCTTGGCATAAGCCCAATACTCCACTCAAGATCTGGTACCCATAAAAATTTCACGGCAGCTGCCAGCTCAATAAAACCAAAAACAACTTTTAGTTTTTCCATCCAAACTCCTGATCTTGGTAATTTTTCTAAGGATGATGGAAACAAAGATAATACTACAAAGGGAAAGGCAAACACTATCCCATAAACGCTCATCCCAAGTAGACTGGTAAAAAGACCGCTCGCGGTTCCGCTGGCTGCCACAACCAGTAACGATCCAACAACAGGAACCGTGCAGCTAAAGCTGGTAATCGCAAACGCCACTCCTAGGATAACTGAACCAATATATGCATTCTTTGCAGACTGACCAGCCTGGTCTGTCTTGCTAAGCAAGGCGCCTGTGATATTCACATTTACAATGCCAAACATCCACAAAGCGAAAAATATAAATAATAATCCTAGAGCAAGATTTAGCCATGCGTTTGTCGCAATAAAATTTCCAATATTCGCATAACCAGTTTGAACCGCGGCATCATTCACTCCCCACGATAGGAAACTAACTACAAGTCCAATCATAATAAATGTTCCCGCTATTCCAGAACCGTATAGTACTGCTACGCTTGTTTTTCCGATGTGCTTATCTTCAGAGAGTTTTCCAAAGAATGAGATGATGATCGGGATCATCGGATACACGCAGGGCATAACCCAGCTCAGGATCGCACCGCCAATCGCTAAAATAATTAGGCTTAAAATCGATTGGTATTTATTTCCACCGCCAGTATCACTTTCTTTTACACTTAGAACAAGCTTATCTTGACGTGGGTCACCTTGCTCTACGATAACAGAAAGAGTATCAGATATGGTAGTAGGTGGATAGCAGAGCCTCTGATTACAAACCTGAAAAAACATACTCACGACTAGCTCATAGGTACCAGGGTCTATATCCCTTTTTAACCGAGCAGGAATGGTAAATCTTGTGTCTCCACTGTGATAGTATGAGGTAACATCAAACCCAGGGTCAAAATCCTCAATCGGCTCGGGCTCAATAATACGGCCGACCATTTCAACAGCATCTCCTGATAGACTGACCTCTGTTGGATAAGGTCCCTCTACAATCTTATGGATAGAATATATTTTCCACTGATCATCCATTGCAGCATCTACATATACGCTAACTACCTCTCCCGCTCTGGCAGGGGATCCTGTGCCCACACTAATGGACACCGGGTTGACAATCTGTGCCCAGATCAGGCCTGAATAGACAAACAAATAACTGACAAAATATTTTAGCATAAATCCGGGCGAATATTACTTAATGCAATTAAATAAGTTATAGAAAATATGGTCTTCTTTTGGGCAAACATCCACCACTGATTTTAACGCATTCTCGGCCGCATCACGTCCGCTTTGTAATAAATCATCAAACTTTCCAAATTCGGACCAATGTAGTCCCAGAACATTGGGCCTTATAAGAATGTCTGCATCCTGAGAAATCCTTTTTTTAAGCTGTAATGATGTGATGATATCAGACCTTCTAACAATCTCGATCATATTGGGGTTACTCATAGGTTTAACACTGTAGTTGGTGATATCGATGGCCATCACAAGCTTCGTCAATTTTTTTAATAAATATACTGGAATCGGTGCGGTAACACCGCCATCAACTAATAATCTTCCGTCTTTGTACGTTGGCTCAAAAAATCCTGGTATGGATGAGCTCTGCACAATTGCCTCTTTAAGGTCTCCGCTTTCATGGATAAAATCTTCTCCGGACTGAATATCTGTCACTAATATTTTGAGCGGAATTTTTAGCTCTTCGAAGCTATCAGCAGGGAGCAGGTAGTCAACTGCTTTTTCAAGAATCTCTCGACCAGAAACATATGACCTATTAAGGCCTAAAATAACCATATAATGCTGCTTGACCTTAGAGGTTACCTTATTGAGAAATGTCTCCTGGTTTCTTCCATCTAACAACTCTCCTGAGTTGAATTTTCTAAACGCTTCATCGTTCATAAATGTTCGGAAACGATTCTCTATCCAGACCGGGTCAAGGGTCGCAGCATACATCGCGCCAACTGTTGATCCGGCACTTGTGCCTGCAATTATATCAGGCCTTACCCCGGCATCATGAAGAACCTGGATCGCACCAATATGTGCAGCTCCCCTGGCTCCCCCGCCTCCCAGCGCAAGACCTAAATATGAACTACTCATCTATTTTTTTTCTTCTAGTCGAACCTTCATCTCTATCCGATCGTCTGGATTATCTCTTGCATCTCTGGGGGCACTAACAATCGCATCTACCACGTCCATTCCGCTTACCACTTTTCCAAAAACCGTGTACTGATTATCTAGAAAACGAGCGTCTGCAACACAGATAAAAAATTGACTACCCCCGCTATCGGGATTATTTGACCTTGCCATCGATAAAATTCCTCTTGTATGAGGGGTCGCACTAAATTCGGCGGGGAGATCCCAGGATGACTCATCAGACTCGGTTCCTATGCCAAAATATTTGGCAGCATTCCCACCAGTTCCATGACGGCTCCTATCCTCAGACTTTGTGAGTGGGTCACCTCCCTGGATCATAAACCCAGGAATAACCCTGTGGAAGGTTGTACCATTATAATATCCATTTTGAGCGTGAAGCTTAAAACTCTCGACATGTTTTGGCGCAATGTCATCAAAAAACTCTAAAACAATATCTCCAAACTGTGTTGAAATAACTGCTCTGTCTTTGTCCATAACTGATTCCTTATTTTTTTGTTTTGTTTCACAGCCCGCTATAATAAAGAATATAGCAAGCACTGTTATTGTGTGTTTCATCATACTGTGTTTCTACTCCCTGGTTTCTGCACTGGAATGGATGATAAACTATCCGGAACCTCTTCCGAGCCATAGCTTATTGCTTCCAGAGCGATAATCGAAAATTGATTTTGATGAAGGCTTACAGTTCCATTGCTCCTGTCAACCATTACCCCAACTCCTGCAATAGTGCCCCCATGTTTTACTACCTGATCTATTACCTCATTGACTGATCCTCCTGTTGTGATCACATCCTCAACCACTAAAATATGTTGCCCAGGATCAATCTCAAATCCTCTTCGGATACACATGTCACCCTCTTTTCGTTCAGCAAAAATAGTTTTTACATTTAGAAGGCGGCCAACCTCCGTTCCCAAAACAACACCTCCAATAGCCGGGGATATCACCGCTTCAATTTTTGAGTCCTTGAAATGATCCGCAATCATAGAAGCAAAACAGGTTAAATACTTAGGATTTTGGAGGACTCTCGCACACTGAAAGTATGATGGGCTGTGCCTCCCAGATGTTAGGATAAAGTGGCCATCTAACAGCGCACCAGTATCCTTAAATATTTCTATTATTTCCTTGTTATCCATGTATCGCCTTATTCATCCTTGATACAAAAGACTCAGCTGAACTTCGTATTGCCGATTCGCTTAAATCTCCGGCAAAAGAAATAGACCTAGAAATATTTATCAGGCCGATACCTGAACTGTTTCCCACCCTAATGCTATGCTCGAGATTACCACCTTGGGCTCCAACCCCAGGAATTAATAAAGGTAAGTCAGGTACAATATTTCGGACTGCAGATAATTCTTCAGGAGCGGTGGCACCTACTACCAGTCCAACATTGTCTCTTTTATTTAGGCTGTTTGCCCATACCGCGACACTCTCATAGAGATAGGAACTATTATTTATTTTTTGGCTTTGGAACTCAGCCCCTGAAGGGTTCGAGGTTCTGCATAGAATAAACACTCCCTTGCCCTTATGATTAATAAACGGTTCTATACTATCAACACCCAGGTAGGGGCTAAGTGTCGCACAGTCAAAACCAAAATAATTAAATATACTTTCTGCATACTGGCTGGCGGTGCTGCCTATATCCCCCCTTTTCGCGTCTGCGATTAGTATAGGTCCCTCGCCGATGTATTCAACTAAATCTTCAAGCCATGAAAAACCTTTTGGGCCCCAACGTTCAAAAAAAGCGAAGTTAGGTTTGTATGCCAGAGCAAGATCCCTGGTCGCATCAACAACAAGTTTAGAATGTCTAATCATATCTTCCAGATCATATGAGCCAAGTAACTCAGGACTAATATCAATCCCAACACATAGATAGGAACCAATACCATTTGCACGATCTATAAGCCTCTTATTAAAAGAAATCATAGACTCTAAATATACCTAGATTAAAAAACTTCTACCAAACCGATTTATTGTCCAAACCAATAAAACAAAATTGTGAATGACAAAATAATTTCTGTAAGATTGTTTCGTGACAAAGACCGAATCCGATAAAAAGCAAGCCTCGGTTACAAAGGTTATTGCATCCAGCGGTTCATTTAAGATCGAGCTAATAGACAAAATAGGTTCTTCAGACATTCCCTCATTAATAGAAATATCTAAGTCTCTAGCAAAAGAATATGGCCAAAAATCAGTTCTAACGGAAAAGACAATAGAGATATATTTTAACCGTGATGGCGCACTCCCATTTGTCGCAAGATTCCAGGATGATATTATTGGCTACATTATTGGACTTCCGCTAGAGTCACTATCGCAAGAGCCATGGGCAAGGCTAGATGAAAACTATGGAAAGTTTAACACCATCTACACCTGTGCTTTTGTCATCAAGAACGAATACAAAGGGAATGGATATGCAAAAATCTTGAAAAAGGTTTACCTTAATTGGGCAAAAAAAAAGGATGAAATTTTTTATATCACTGGCCATGTAAAACTAGGTATCGCCCCAAGATTTACCGGTGATATTAAAATTATTAATCAAATAGAAAACTGGCAGGGTACGGGGAAGGTATTTGAATATTATCGGAGAAACCTTGATCCTGAGGAAATGTATGTTTCTAAACCAGACCCGCCAAAGTCAAATACAATGTAACTATTTTTACTGGCAGATGCTTCGAATGGCACTGCTTGATAAGTCTTTAAGCGCTCTTATGCTGGCTCTTTCAACAAAATCATAGTCTAACGCCTCTGTTTTTGCAATGACTTGAGAGAATAGACTATTACCAGTTTTTCTGTACTCTAAACTTAAAATAAAAAATGCCTCAGACTTAAACGGCTGTTTTCTGCTTTCTCTTCGCATATTTTCTTTTGTGGCAACCTCAATATTCATTAATAATTCTGCCTGATGATGATCCACAAACTCTGCACCATAGCTATCCTCAAAACAGCTTTTAATTGAATCATAAATAGCCGAGTACTCTAGACCAGTACCCAGTGTTGATATTGACTCAGTTGAATAGATTTTAATATTGCTAGGTATAACCGTTACGGTAGAAAAATTTTGTTTTACTGAAAATAAATCTAAATAGTCTCCTCTAAATATCTTCTTATAGTCAACCCCTATAGTAAGAACATAAGAAGTATTTGAAACTGCATTTGGTAATAATACGGAAAAATCATTAGTCGAATCAGAGATCCAATTTTGTGAATCATATAGACCACCATATTCGATGTACGCGTCAATACTATCAAGCCTCATGTTGTTTACATTGTCAACTACTCTTATGGTTAACTCTTGTTGATCATTCGATATAGGAACAGAATTAAGATATCTTGGATCAAAAGTAAACAATACTCTATCATTATAATCATTCAGTATATATCTTACCCTATTAATAATTTTACTATTAGAATTTTTTGATTGCAGTTCCTTCTTTATAATGAAATCTATAGAGCCTACTATCATCTGTATTGCCTCAGACAATAATAAAAAATTTTCTTTTCCGGGTGGACCCTCTATCCTATTAAGTATGTCTTCAATGTTTAATCCTTCTAGTCTTTTTTCTAATCTCTTATAGTAAATTTTCTTATTAAGGCTCAGGAGAGTATATTTCTTTTTTCCATCGGTATAATTTTCTGCCTCCTTTGCAAGGTTTTCAATGATCTCGATCCTTGAGGATATAGCCTGTTGACAAATACTTTCCAGTACTGAATCGCTAATGTCAAACTCGGATTTGATATGTTTCTTTATCTGATGATATATCTGTTTTTGGATAGACTCAATTGCTATCGTTTTTGGGCTTACAGAGTCACCAATGGCTACTGATCCAATACCAAACCAGTGATCACTATCCATATTCTTGCCACCCAACCAGTCTGGTTTTTTAGTCTTGACCTTAGTTGCTGGTGCCGGTGCTGGTGCTGGTTTTGGACTGCAAGACTCAAAAAAGACATTGAAAATCATCAAACACAGAAACCAGGACAGATGATCTTTTAGACAATTAGATCGGATCTGACTGATTCTATCAGCCACAGATACCAAGCCCTAGTGCTTCGGCTAAATTTTTTAGAGCGTTAATCCCTGCCTTTTCAATAGATTGAAAATCAGATCCTTTTTTCTCAGATATTTCTTGGTTAAAAACCTCAAAATTTGTTCGAGTATCTGTGAGACTGATTGACCCGGAGGCATGGACAAAATACGGGTATATATCGGTGACTCTTTCTTTATGCTCAAGCGTGGAAACTTGCAGCCTAAGAAGAATATCAGAATCCTTTTTATCCTTTACAAAAATTGCAGAATACTTATTGATGAAACACTGTCTTATCGCATCAACCACTTTTGAACTAGGCGCGGTATCATCCAGGTCCCTAATTATATTTTCAAAATAAATTTTTGGGGCAGATAAGACTACGGTTAATGGAAAAGTCTTGGGCTTGACATATAATAAACGCGCTGAGGCTGGGCTCATCATCGCACTGTAGTCTACCTCAAAACTAAGAACATAGCTTCCTGTTTTATGCAAAATAGGCTTGGTCTGGTACAAGGTGGTTCCGTCACCTTTAGTGAGAATTAGATCACGATCATCAGAGTTACTAAACCTGGTTGCGATCCAGACTCCTTTTATATTATGGCCTGAGAGCTGATCAGTCGCACTAACCCGTATCCTTTTGTTATCATTTATAAGTGGCATTGACTCCAGAAAATCTGGATCAAAGCTGATGGAGATCCTTTCATTGTATGCCTGAATATAATCTCTGGCTACATCTACAATTCCTGTTGGTCTCTCATACTTACTGGAATCATCAATCAAAGGATAGTAATCGAAAAACATGCTTATTGCTTCTACTGCTTTAGATATATTTTTAAAACTATCTGCAGAAATATGTTTATCAATACTATTCACTAGGCCTATCGCTGCATTTTTGGCTTTTTGTTTATCCTTTAATATACCGTTTATATATTTTTTCTTATCGAGCATCGCCAGCGCGTAATCGTAATTCTTATCCTGATATCTTTCAGCAATTTCCATGTGCATAAGACTCCTGGAAACACGCGACTTTGTTATCTGGTCTATGTATCCACTAAAATTCGTACCGGTTGAGTCTGAAACATGTTTCAATCGAGACTTTAACCGCTGCTTAATTAATCCTGATATTTGGCCAAAGGCAATATCATCCAGATTTTCTTCTTTATTATTCTTCTTTTCCACCTTGGCAACTCCATATAGGTACAGACTATCCTCAGCTTTGCCATCAATCCAACTTGGAATAGCAGAGACAGGAACAGGAGGAACTATCGGCGCCGGAGCAGGTTTTGGCGAACAAGATAAAATCAGCAACAATAATATTTGTAATATGTATAAGCCGTATCTCATTTAATAGATCTAAGGTGTACAATAAGATTCAATATCTCATCATCCTCGTAGCCTTGTTTATAGTAGCTTACCTTCCCACCCCGATTAATCACTACCGTAATTGGAACAAGATCTGATCTAAACATTTTCAGAGCCGTACCATATCTATCCATGATCACAGGAATCGTATAGACCTGATTTGTAACAAAAGATTTTAAATAATCTTGATCCTCAAAAACATTTACCAGGTAATACTGGATGTCAGTGTTTTTCATTCCTGCTTTAATCTGATGAAGATCAGAAACCATTTTCAATGACAGTTTATTCGTAGATGAAAAAAATACTAAAACCATCGGCTGTTCTTTTACTATGTCCCTTGAGTGTATGTATCCACCGCTGCTAAGGCTTTTTAAAGAAACGGGCGGCGCTGTTGAACCAATTAATAGGCCATGATCTAATGTGGTTGCACTAACATGAATGATAAACATAAAATAATAAATGACAATATATTTTAGCGAACAAGCTTTATAAATAATCATAGTTCGCTAGAATTTCTCTGAACGCATTAAACTGTTCATAGGTCATGTCAAACTCATAAAGATATTTTCCTTTAAAATAGACTCTTATCCTGTTTGCGTTATGAAAATTGAGGATCTGGTCTGTGTCAATTAAATCGTCTGAGGTCTCTTGATTTAAAAATCTTGATTCAATTCTATCTTTTTTTGTTTCATCAATCTTTATGGTTAGCCTCTTATTATCATCTGATAATAGTTCAACCTCATTATAGTTCATCCACTGAGGATCGTGATAGTCTGACCCACTCTTATCTATATACGTAGACTTAATTCTAAATACTCTGTTATTGGACTTGTCTACTGTCATGTATAGCTCGATACCAAAAGAAATTGTGTGAGCAACCTGACAGATCGTTGTTCTAAGCGTTCTATAATAGGTTATATTCTTTTTTTTATCAAAAACCGATTCTACATTTTTCTCAATAGACTCAACCATCTGGGTCTCTCTTTTTCTTTTCCGCTCTTCCTTTTTCTTTTGGCGGGCTAGTTCCTTCTCAGCCTCTCGTTGCTTTTTATATGCCTGGTCATATTTTTTTTCAACCTTAGTCCTGTCCCAGTCTGGATATTTTTCTGATATTAGAATTAACAGTGTCATACAGTCATTGTATTGTTTTTGTTCAAAATGTGAGTGGGCTTTTGAATATAATGTTCCTGGAAGCTGGGACACGCTGTCCATCTTGGCTTTCATAGCCGCAAGCTCTTTTTCTAGCCTACCAATATCTTTGAGTCTGCTCTGTAGATTTTTGTTTTCTTTTTCAAGGCCGGTTACTTCGCCCTGTAGACCATCTACCTCACCCTGGAGATAGTTGACCTGATTTTTTAATTCTTTTTTTCCACAACCGGGAACGATAAACACAATAATGAATAAAACAATAATATAAACGTAACATTTTAAAACTAGATATTTAGATATTCCACTCATCGCATATCAATTCCTATTCCGGCAGATGCTGAGGCCCAATAAGTAGTTCCACCAGTGTCAAATGATACAATATTCATCCTGCTTGAGACAGATATTGAAACAGGCAACGATCCTAAAAACATATTCAAGTCATAGCCTCCAATAAATCCTGAACCATGATCATAGCTAGATATACCAAGTATAAAATACTTTTCTAAATTTTCCCCACCAAATTTTATAATCTTCCCAAGGTTAAAGAATAATGCGGGTCCAGAGCCAGAGCCAAAATAACTTGCGATAGTGTCTGCCGGTGCCTCAAAAGAATATTTATTGCTCTCATAGCCTAATGAGGTATAAACCGGACCAATGCCTATGCCCAAAGGAGTCCTTATTGATAACGCAGGCTCAAAAAAGGAGGCATGATCAGAAAATGAGACTCCCTTGGCCAAGGGTTTTCCTAAGCCTGAGCCTAGTCGTAATCCAGTGAGCATACTTTTACCAGATGTTCTCTTTTTCTTTTTTCTTTTTTTATCTTTTTTAGTAGATGTCTTTACCACAACCAAATCTTTTACCGGTTCAACCTCCTGTTCTATTTCTATTAGATCTTGTTGTACCTCGACGTGGTTATCGGCAGGCAGATCTATTTTTTCTTTTATTAGGCTATCAGAAAGAATTGGTTCTATTTTAAAATCAGATAACAGTCTGTCTATGTTATTTTTTAGGTAAGCCTCAAAACCAATCTTACCCCCGCCCCATTCAAATCCGTCCTCTAGCTGCTCATCTTCTATGCCTAGGGAGTCCAATCGATTGACCAGCCTGCTATATACGCTTTGATCAAAATCAGTTTCTGCACTGACACCAAGCTCTGACCGAAGCTGGTTTAATTTGTGGCTATAAACAGCGCTGCTGTCTTGAGCAAAAAGATAAAAAGATGAAAAAAGAACACTGATAATGAGACTATGTTTCATAACATAAATATACTGATAACGTAATGGGTAACACTATTCATCTGTAGATACAATATCTAAAAAATATAAGGGATAAAGAGTTTGCTCTTTTTTTTGTATTCATCAAACTCAGGATATCTAGATAAAGAGCGATCTTTCTTGATCATATTTGGGAACCATACGATGGCCATCATCAGTACTAGCACTAATAGAGGCAGCCAGTGCATGGCAAGCAGCGCGAAAGATAGATAGATCATAAGCTCACCAAAATAATTGATATTTCTGCATCTGCTCATGATTCCGCTATCAATAAGCTGTCCCGGACGCTGCTCCAGCATCGTGTGCTTGTACATGTCTGAAGAAAAATGTAAAAACACCCCATACCCGAATATGCTGACGCAAAAACCAATAAGCCATGGGGGCGCAGCCTGCGGCATGCCATTATTAAAAAACCCTGAGTTTATGATCCACCCAGAGGCCCAATAGAGAGTCAACCCGAACCACATATAAAGCCCATACCATACTGAGGTCTCTCTCTCCCAGGTACGATCCGGGAACAAAATACTTTTTGATATCCACAAGATGCCATAGGTCCCATGGAGCGCTAGATAGACCCACGATGTTACACTGTCCCATGTTCCATATACATTCATCATCAAGACCATAAAAAGCCCCGTGGCTCCCTTATGAATATCAATAAAATATTTCTCTCTTAGTGTCATACTCATACCTCTATTTTAATAAATAAATTTTAGAGATTACCCCAACATTCGGGTCAAAAATCGCCACAGCCTCCAGTTAGCAAGCCTGGAAAGTCTGGTCCAATCCTTATCAGGGAGTGTGGGCGGAAGCTTAGTAGCATCAGGCTCGTTCCAGCTGTTATCATATCCTGTAACGTCCCACAATAAATCAGCACCATCAAAGCCATTTTCTACAACAATTCCAGCCGGGTTACTTCCATTATTCTCGTAGCTATTGTTGTGGATCCAGCAGGCCTGCGGGATAGGGTCAACATCGTAATTGTTTCCTGTCCCAAACAGGAGATCAAGCCCGATCAGTCCGACACCAAAAGAATTATTATTGATGATTTTATTTTGGGTCACCTCTACCTCATCTCCGGCCATAATAAGGATGCCCGTACCACTCGGTACCTGACTAACAATTGCAGTTGGGTCTGCAAAATTTTCGTGATTATTATCGTGTATATAGTTGCCTACCACCCTGCAGTTTATGGACACCTTGGAAGGATTATTAGGCAAGAGAAAGACAAGGACTCCACCGGTATTATTGTATACCTCATTATTTTCAACTAACGCATTAACAGAGTTTTCGATCTCGATGCCGGTTACATTTCCATGGGCAATGTTTCCCCGGACAATAATATCTTTTGACTGTCCAACGTAGATCGCCGCATCGCTTGAGCCGGTAACCAAACAGTTCTCGATCAGGACACCAACACACTCTACAGGATAGATACCATATAGGCCCGTGTTATGACACTCCAGGTTTCTGTAGGTTACGTTTCTGGCATGGTTCAGCATGAGACCGTTTGAGGTATAGTTTTTTACGATCAGGTCTCTGATCTCTATGTCGCTCCCAGAGCCGACCGCGGCATCTGACAGCACATGCAAACCGTCCAAGATAGTCAGCCGTTTATTATTCTTTGCATAGCCCATTATCGTGATTGAAGACTTGTCAATTGCGAGCATCTCGTGGTAGGTCCCTGGTCCAATCATAACCGTGTCTCCAGTGCCGGCTAGATCAATCCCATCTTGGATCTTCTGGCCAGGGCTGACATATATTTTTTTACCGATCTTTTTCAGCTCCAAAACCTTCCTCGCTGATTTTGCCGGTCTAAACCTTACGAGCTCTGGTGACTGATTTTCAAGACTGTCAACAACAGGAAGTCCAGATGGAACACTTTTCGGAATCTCCGGTTTTCTGGAGTCATCGGTGAGAGAATGTAAAAAAGCTATCAGGCTCTCTTTTTCCCGATTAGATAATGAAAACGGCCTGATTTTATCATCTAACAGCTTCTGGTCGATACCATGCTTGATGCCCCCGCCATCGGCATAAAAATCAACGACCTCGTCAAGCGTTTTAAAAACTCCGTTGTGCATATACGGCGCTGTGAGAGCAATATTTCTTAGTGTAGGAACCTTGAACGCTCTCTCGTATCCTTTGCCCACGATGTCATATCTCCCAAGATCTGGTTTATTAGGATCTATATCAGGGACACCGATCGCCTTAAAATCAGGATTATTAAATGTCGGCATATTGTGACACTCAAAACACCTGGTCTTGAGCGACCTGAACACATTTAGACCATTTCTCTCAATATTTGATAGTGCGTTTATGTCTCCCGCTGCATACTGATCAAAACGAGAATTATTAGACAATATACTTCTCTCAAACGAGGCGATAGCGTAGACCACATTCTTAAAACTGACTGAGTTTTTACGTCCAAATACTTGGTCAAATAAACGTCTATACTCTGGTATGTTGTTTAACTCTTTTTCTAGCCCAAGACGGTCTTGGTTCATCTCATGAGGCTCTGTGATCGGGAACGTGGCCTGGTGCTCTAGATCTTTCGCACGACCGTCCCAGTATTGAGCATGATTAAACCCAGTGTTCCAGAGACTAGGAGAGCCTCTCCTCAAGACCCTTCCATCAACCCGGTCTCTGCCAATACCTTTACCATGGTGGCCCATGGAAAGTCCTCTGTTATCTGAGAACCCTAGGTCTGGATGGTGACAGTGTGCACATGACATAGAATTATCTCCAGATAGGATTGGATCAAAAAATAACATTTTTCCTAACTCTATTTTTTCAGGAGTATCCGGATTGTCTTCTCGGTGCACCATCTTAGGAAACGGCCTCTGGAGATTATTCGCTGAGAGAATGGCCCTAAAATAATTTTCCGATTGAGTGATTATTTTATCATCCTTATAGTCTGCACCTTTCTCAGAGTCTATTGTTTTTGAAGGAAAGAAAAGAAAAAGCAGGATAAATAAAAAAATAGAGCCAGATATGACATAACTAATTTTGATACTTTTATCCATTTTTAATTAAAGTGTCTCCTTGTCATTAAAAAACTGAATATAAACCTCTTTTGGAGGCGGGGGCGTTAACAGGCTCACTATCACCAAGACCAAAACAGACAAACCGGCAGCAGGATAGGTAAGCTCCTGTAAAAACGGATGCATTTTGCTAAATCCTTCCCAGCCAGGGAGAATATAGGTCCACACGATCGTCACACTTGCACCGGTAATAATCGACGCCACCGCACCCTCTTTTGTTGCCCGTTTCCATAAAAAAGCGGCCAAAAGCGCAGGCGTCAGCGAAGCACCATAAATATTATAGGCCGTAAACGCGGCATTGAGAACGGTCTTAAACTGACTTACCAAAAGGTATGCAATCAGACCCAGACCAAGCACGAGAGCCCTGCTGATAAAAATGATCTGCTGCTCACTGGCCTTGGTATTGATATACCTCTGGTAAACATCTCGCGTTAGGTTTGTTGCTGGGATCAACAAAAATGAGTCCGCGGTTGAGACAATAATTGCCATCATGGTTGACACTAAAAGTAGCCCAATAATTAGTGGGAGTCCTCCGTGCTTTGCGATAGCAGGGATCACAGACTCACTGCCAGCCTGCCGAGCAGAGAGCATGTCTGCATCCGTAGGCGCATGGCCTGACTGACTCGCTTCAGTTACTACCACAGCCTGGCTATCACCGACCAGATCAGGCATTAGACCTTTGTCCGCGGCCACGCTTCCTGTGAGCCCTAAAAAGGAAATGCTGGACTCTAGAATGATCACACCAATAATCCAGAAAAAGACAGCCTTTTTCGCTGAGCCGCCATCCTTGGCGCTAAAGATCCGCTGGTACATGTTCGCGTCACCCATAAGCAAAAGCATCGTAGGCACAAAAAAGCTGATCGCTATAATCGGCCCAGAAATGTCTCCCACTCTTTCCGATGACCAGTTACCAAACGTGCTCCACTTTCCTGCCTGATCGGCGACCGCAATAATCTCGCCAATGCCGCCAACATTGTAGACCATATACCCAAGCGCTGCCAGGGTTCCTATGGTCATCAGCACACCGTTAACCACATCGGTATAGACCACAGAAAACATCCCCGCTAGCACGGTATATGATATCGCAAACACAGCCGTAATCACGATACCAGCCTCAAGTGAAATATTTCCATCCGAGACCATAGAAAGTACCTTTCCCCCGCCTCTGAATTGGTAGGACACGATCGTCAGATAGGCGACGACTGTCGTAATTGTAGCAAGAACCGCAGCCGTTCTTCCATAGCGTATTTCAAAAATATCTGGGACAGTAACCTTACCAAAGTTCCGGATTCTTTTGGCAATAAAATAAATAAGGGCGATACCAAGCCAGGCGCCTCCGCTTGACCAGAGCGCGGCCGGACCATTTCTGTACCCTAGTCCCGCACCACTGAATAATGATCCGCTACCCATCCACGTAGCGAGCAAGGTTCCAACCAGAATGTACCAGGGCAGTATCCTCCCGGCGACCATAAAGTCTTCACTGTTTTTGACCATTTTGGTTTTGTAGACACCTACACCAACCAGGGCAAAGAGATAGATCGCGATGGAGACGGTATAAATCATAGCGCCATAACTTATCTGCATCTGAAAACTAAATACAGAACTATTTATTTAATCATTTATTATAAATTGCGCACTATGACTATAAGCGATTACACATATTTCCAATAATAACCATCGTGATTAAACATCTAACCTTATTAATTTTTACTCTTACACTTTCTACCAGCTGTGCGAAAAAAGAAAAACCAGAAAACAGTAGCATGAACCGACTAGCAGACTCTCAGAGTCCATACCTTCTGCAGCATAAGAGCAACCCCGTTGACTGGTATCCATGGGGAGAGGAGGCTTTTGAAAAGGCCAAACAAGAGAACAAGCCAATCTTCTTATCGATCGGCTATTCTACGTGTCACTGGTGCCACGTGATGGAGCATGAATCGTTTGAGGATGAGCAAGTGGCCAAGCTGATGAACGATAGCTTTGTCTCTGTAAAAGTAGACAGAGAGGAAATGCCTGAGGTAGACCACGTATATATGTCTGTCTGCCAGGCGATGACCGGAAGAGGCGGGTGGCCGCTGACGATTGTAATGTCGCCAGACAAAGAGCCTTTCTTTGCCGGCACTTATTTCCCAAAAACTGGGCGCGGAAACCAGCCCGGAATGTTAGAGCTACTTCCCTCGCTGACGAACGCATGGAATAATAAAAGGGACGACATCCAAAAGACCATTGACCAGATTCACAGCTTCCTGAAAAACACAAACAACACAAAGCCAGGGAGCAAACTAAATCGAGCAGTTGTAACCGATGCGTTTGGTGATTTTATTGAACGATTTGACAGCGATTTTGGAGGATTTGGAAAAGCGCCTAAGTTTCCCTCGCCCCATAATCTGATATTCTTGCTTCGCTACCACAAAGCCTATGGGGATCCCATGGCAAAGACGATGGCAGAAAAAACACTCTCCAGAATGCGCCTCGGCGGTATTTTTGATCATATTGGTCTCGGATTTCATAGATACTCTACAGACCAGAAATGGTTTCTACCTCATTTTGAAAAAATGCTCTATGACCAGGCGATGATCTCTATGGCCTATTTGGAAGCCTTTGAGCTGACCAATAAACAAGAATATGCCGAAATTGCTAGGGAAATATTTACCTATGTGCTCCGAGATATGACCGATAAAAAAGGTGGCTTCTACTCCGCAGAGGATGCAGACAGTGAAGGCGAAGAGGGAAAGTTCTATGTTTGGACCAGTGAAGAGGTAGATCAATTTTTAGGCGCAAAGCAGGGAAAGCAATTCACAGAAATATTTGGGTTTAATGACGAGGGAAACTTCCATGATGAGGCAACAGGTCAGCTAACCGGCAGTAATATCCCCTATTTAAAAACAAAACTCTCAACCTATGCTAAGAAGAATGATATAGACCCTGAAATGCTTAAGGAAACAATAGAAAAAAATAGAATGACCCTATTTAATCAAAGAGAAAAAAGGATCCACCCTCTTAAGGATGATAAAATACTTACAGACTGGAACGGACTTATGATCGCTGCCTTGGCCAATGGTGGGAAAATTCTGAAAGATGAGACCTATACCAATGCCGCTGAAAAAGCAGCGAATTTCATACTTGCAAACCTGAAAGACGATAACGGAAGACTGTTTAAACGCTATCGAAATGGATCAGCCGGTTTGCAGCCGCATATTGATGACTATGCATTTTTTATTTGGGGACTTCTAGACCTCTATGAGGCCAGATTTGAGACGCACTATTTAAGGTCTGCTATAGACCTGGCAGAGACCATGGTCTCTGACTTTTTGGATAAAGAAAGTGGAGGCTTTTTCATTGGACCTGAAAACGGTGAAAAACTCATTGTCAGGGCAAAAGATAGCTACGATGGTGCGATACCATCAGGCAATGCTGTCGCGGCCATGAGCTGTACCAGGATCGGCAAGTTCACCGGCGACATGAAATGGGAAGATATTGCACAAAATACATTCCTCGCCTTCTCAGATGGGATAAACAGAGTCCCATCAGCCCACTCGTCAATGCTGACATCGTTTATGTTCGGCCTAGAAAATCCAAAAGAGATAGTGGTCGTTGCCAAAGAAAAAAATCCTGATTCTATTAACTCCGTAAGAAAAATACAGGATATCTACAACCCCCACAGCATTATTATTTTCAAAGAATTAAATAATGATGCTGGTCTAGATACGATCGCACCCTGGACCTCAATGCACGATACTATTGATGATAAGACTACCTTTTACGTATGCGAAAACTTTGCATGTAAAAGACCTACCACTGACCTAAAAACTGCTATAAAATATCTACAATAGATTAACCAATTATATTTTTTCCAAATTAACGTAATTGGTTTTACATTGGGGCTCTGATTATGAAAAATCTTGCTCTACATTGGAAAATTATTATCGGACTTATCGCTGGGCTTGTCTACGGAGTCATCAGCGCATCAGCCGGATGGGGGTCATTTACAACAGCATGGATAGCCCCGTTTGGTACAATATTTATTAACCTACTAAAGCTCATAGCGGTCCCTCTTGTCTTTGCCTCTTTGGTGACAGGGGTTGCCTCTCTATCGGACACAAAAAAATTATCTAGGATCGGTGGAAAAACGATTACCATCTATATTTCAACGACAATTGTTTCCGTGCTCATTGGTCTTTTCCTGGTGAACTTTTTTCAGCCTGGTGCTCAAATACCAAGCGAAATGAAAACAGAGCTTCAGGCGACCTATGAAAAAAATGTGGAAACAAAAACAACCAGCGCTCAAAAGGTAAAAGGCAGAGGACCACTGAAGCCTATCGTGGACATGGTTCCAAGTAATGTGATCTCATCAGCATCCAATAACAAAAACATGCTCCAGATTGTGTTTGTTGCCATACTCGTTGGAATTGGTTTGATTCAAATACCCAAAGATAAATCAAAAATCTTCTTAGGATTTTTTGAGGGTTTAAACGATGTCGTGCTTAAAGTGATTGACATGATAATGCTCATGGCTCCGATAGGAGTTTTTGCTTTAATCGCGCAAACCATTAACAAGGTAGTTGGTGACAATATCAGTCAGGTTGTCGATCTAATGAGCGCCCTGGGATTTTATATGTTTACCCTGATTCTGGGTTTGATAGTCCACGTATGTATCAGCTATGTGTTTCTCCTCAAGTACTATACAAAAATGCCTCTTCAATATTTTTTCAAGGGTATAGCTCCCGCCCAGCTGCTTGGTTTTTCAACCAGCTCAAGCGGAGCAACATTGCCTATTACCATGGAATGCTGTGAGGATGAGCTTGGAGTCTCTGAAGAAATTTCATCCTTTGTTCTTCCTCTGGGTGCAACAATTAATATGGACGGCACTGCACAATACCAGGCAGTAGCAGCCGTGTTTATATCTCAAGCTTTGGGTATGGACCTAACCATTGGAGACCAGCTTACAATTATCTTGACTACGGTTCTGGCATCGATCGGCACGGCCGCTGTGCCAGCAGCAGGAATAATTATGCTGATTATTATACTCGAATCTGTCGGTGTCCCAAGTGCCGGTGTCGCACTGATTCTTGGTGTGGACAGGATACTGGATATGGCCAGGACAACGGTCAATGTTACAGGAGACGCAGCCGTGGCAGTGTCCGTTGCAAGCAGCGAAAATCAATTAAAATCATATAATAAATAATGGTTTTTAGTAATAAATAAGAGGAATAAGTTCCGGGACAATTAAATAAAAAATAATTGGGCAGGTTCTGTTATTCCAGGATCTACAAATAATATCTAAAGGAGGCTGTACTCCGTTTTCAAAAAACAGGCCTTTCCGTTTAATATAAATTGGATCAAGGAAGTTTGCTGAAAGCGGGAGGCCACCACCGTTCTATAAACAAAGACGGGTCCTGAAAACTACCTGCCCATTTATTGAAAAAACCTAATGAGCGAAAATAACAACGGTAAAAGAAATAGGATACCAAGAGGATACACTGCCGAAGATTCACAGAGGCGTCTTGAATGGCTGAAAAGTGAACAAGATTTCGATCTTCAAGACCTTCCCGGTAACGACCCGGAAGAACTAAAAGGAATTATCGAAAATCATGTAGGATATATGAAAATCCCTATGGCAATTGTGGGCCCTGCGATGATTAATGGTAAATATGCCAATGGGAAATTTTCCATCCCCCTATGCACCATAGAAGGCACCCTAGCCGCATCAATGAATAGAGGTCTCTATGCCTCCTCTCTATGTGGTGGAATAAATGTCAAACACTTCAGACAAGAGCTCTCCAGATCACCAATTTTTATATTTGACGATTTAAATAAAAGCGAAGAGTTTCAGGCCTGGATAAATAAAAATACTGAAGAAATTATTAAGGCTGCGCAGTCGACTACAAAACACGGAAAAATTCTAAGGATAGACCAGCACGCTATTCAGAATTATGTGCTTCTTGATTTTATCCTCGACACTGGAAATGCAGCAGGACAGAATATGGTGACTCTGGCTACCAATGTTGCCTGTGACTACATTAAACAGCAAACAGGACAGGATTTTTTCCTTGACTCAAATTTAGCCAGCGACAAAAAAGCATCTTACCGGAATTTAATATTGGGAAGAGGACACGGGGTTATAGCAGAGACACATGTGAGTAAATCAGTCATGACAAGAGTGTTAAACGTTGACCCAGACTTTATCATCAAAAACTGGACTTATTTCCCGATAGTATCTGCGATGGCAGGAACGCATGGCAATGCTATACATGTTTCTAATGCATTAACAGCTATTTACCTAGCAACTGGCCAGGATACAGCCTGTGTTGCAGAAAACTCGATTGGACACTTTACCATAGAAAAAGTTGATGACGGTATTACATGGCGCCTGACTCTTCCGTCACTTACTGTTGGCACTGTTGGAGGCGGAACCAGATTAAATCAGCAACAACAAAATCTACAACTATTAGGCTGTGATAATGGTGAACACACATCCAGAAAACTAGCGGAGATTATTGCCGCTGCAGCGCTGGGGCTTGAAATTTCCTTAGGCTCAGCCATAATGTCGCACACATGGACCAGTGCACATATGAAATACGGTAGAAAATAAAACAACCACCGTATGAACGTACTTGATAACCCCAAGTATTCTCATTTATTAAAGCGTCAACCTTTCTATCACCGTATCGGAAAAACGTTATTATATAACTGGGCAAAATTTATTTTTATGTGGTACACACCCTTACGGGTTTCCGGGAAGAAAAATATACCAGATGAGTCTTTTATCTTTTGCAGCAATCATAATGCCCACTTAGACGTTATTGCTCTATCCTTATCTGCAGATAAAAATTTCAATCATATTGGCATGCTGGCCGCGAAAGACTATTGGTTTGATAGTTGGCTAAGAAGAAATATAATGAAGCCAGTTATGAACCTGATACCGCTTGGACGCAAATCAGGCTCTGGTAAAGATATTACCTTTGAAGAGACTCTAAAACTTTCAAATGGTTTTATGGACGTTGGTAAACGTTGCATCATTATTTTCCCTGAAGGGAGCAGAGGTGAACCAGATGTTATGACAAGATTTAGAAAGGGCCCTGCAAGACTAGCGATTGGCCTTAATAAACCAATACTCCCAGCGGTAATCACCGGTTCGGGAAGGTCTTGGCCTAAAGGAAAGATTTTTTTTAGACCTGGTAAAATTCATGTTTACATTCTAGAGGCTCTGTATCCGGAATCATTTATCAATAGTGATAGTGAAGATAAAAAAGATCTCTTTGGCGTAGCAGAACGAATGACAGCAGAACTAGAAAATAGAATAAAAACGAAAATAAAAGATTTAAATGAGTGAAAATAAAGACACTAAGTTTTTTGGAGTGAATGATTCTTTATGGGGTCATAAATGGGGTTTCAAAGACTCTCAGTTCATTATAAATGATGATGGATCTGTGACCTTTACTGGAGACAGATACAAAGGCGTTTCAGGGGAGAATTTGCCATATTTGGTGCCCTTTGTTGAAGGAATCCTGGATATTAAAATAAAAACAAAACCATATTTCCATGAAATAAAAAAGAAGCAGGTTAGCGATAAGAATATTAATCAAGCCTTTATGGATGAAATTAAATCTAGCTTCAACAGTGACCAGTATACAGTTGAAGATAGTGAGCGGATACTTCATAGCCATGGTCAAAATGGTCCGGATGAAGTATTCAAAGTCTTGTACAATAAACTACAAAAGTTGTCAGACCTTGTCTTTTATATTGAGTCTGAGGATGACGTAAAAAAATTAATTGATCTGGCCAAAAAGCATAACGTTTGTCTGGTCCCATTTGGAGGAGGTACTAACGTTACAAACGCGCTAAAGCTTCCAAAAAAAGAAAATAGAATGATCGTTTCTGTTGACACTAGAAGAATGAATAAGATTGAATCTTTGGACAAAGATAATTTACTGGTCACGGTCCAGGCAGGTATTACTGGCAAACTATTAGAAGAAAAGCTGCAAAAAGAAGGCTACACAGTAGGGCACGAGCCTGACAGCATTGAGCTTTCTACACTAGGTGGATGGATATCTACAAATGCCGCTGGAATGAAAAAGAATCGTTATGGGAATATTGAAGACATTGTTCAGAATGTTACAATGGTCACCCCAAATGGCTCTATCAATCAGATTGAACCACTTGTTAGATCCTCCATAGGTATTAAAACACAAAATCTATTATTTGGATCTGAGGGAAATATAGGAATCATTACAAAAGCTACACTCAGGATGCACAAGCTCCCAGAGTGTTCAGATTATGAATCAGTGGTACTTAGAGACTGGGACACTGGAATAAATTTCATGTTTGAGATCGCTCACTCAAGCTCTGTTCCGGCCAGCTCTAGAATGCTTGACAGCCTGCATTTTCAGTTTGGCAGTGCGCTCAAACCAGAAAAAGATAACTTCGCCAAGTTCATGAGCAAAGTGCAAAAATTCGTGTTCAAGTTAAAAGGTTTTGATCCTGATAAATTTGTTGCAGCTGTTTTTAAACTAGAGGGCTCTACCTCAGAAGTAAAATACCAAAGAAAAAATATAAAAAGGCTATCTAAAAAATATGGTGGTCTTATTGGCGGAGGAAAAGAGGGTAAAGTTGGTTATAATATCACGATGGTAATTGCCTATATCCGGGAATTTTTTGTGCCACAAGGTATACTTGGTGAGACCCTAGAAACAGCCGTACCATGGTCAAATATCAATCAGGTCAAAGATGAAGCAAATAAACTTCTAGTTGATCTACATAAAAAATATAATCTTCCTGGAAAGCCATTTTTCTGTTCAAGAGTTTCAAAAGTATATCACTCTGGAATATGTATGTATAATACGGTTGCCATAAATGTAAGAGGTATCGATAACCCTGAAAAAGTATTTAGCAAAATTGAACACGCACTTCGAGAATGTTTTATTAAAAATGGGGGATCTATCTCGCACCATCATGGAGTAGGCAAATTAAGAAAAGATTTTATGCCTGATACGATCTCCAATGGGAGCATACAGATGATACAAAGTATTAAAAAATCTCAAGACCCAAATAATATTTTTGGTATTAATAATAATATAATTTCTGACTAATAAGTCTATCCGATGAATCTATCAGGAAAAGTCTGTGTCATAACCGGAGCATCATCAGGCATAGGTAAATCTCTCTCCATCAAACTGGCATCGAAAGGAGCATCGGTTGTTCTTGCTGCTAGAAGGAACTCTAGGCTTGAGTCAATCACAAATAAGATTGAACAAGCCGGAGGAAAATCTTTTGGAATAAAAACAGATATAACGAAGAGCATTGAATGTAAAAATCTGATTGATGAAGCAATAGAGCACTATGGCAAGATTGACATGTTGCTGCTAGGGGCCGGTGTAAGTATGTGGACTCCTTTTGAAGATATATCAGATATCTCTTTCTTTAAAGATCTGATGGATACGAACTACACAGGTGCAGTACACTGTATATACGCTGCTCTACCACATCTGATCTCATCGAGAGGAATGATCGTGACCTGCTCAACTGCACAGGCTATAGTTGGCTTTACCAACCACTCTGGATATGCGGCCTCGAAGCACGCGCTTCATGGTTTTCTGGATACCCTAGATATGGAGCTCAATGGGAAAGTAAAATTCTTAGAGGCTTTTTTGGGCTGGATAAGAGGAACCAACATGCGGTCAAATGCATTTGGGCCAGATGGTAAAAAAATGGGAGATACAAAAAGAAAACATAGCAAAAACTCCGTTGACCTTGAGGATTGTACCGATAGAATTATCCAGGCCATTATAGACAATAAAAAAACAGTCTACATTCCATGGAAACTTAGACTTATCCCCTTTATTGATCTTTTTATGGGGAAATATCTCAGAAGAAAAATCTCTAAGGCTGTTCGATCAGAATAGATAATTGACTATTCCAAAATCTTATATATGATTCCTCGCACTAGCAAGAGCATGGATTAGTGTTATTTTTTATCAAAGATAAATAACGTATTTCTACCATAATATATTATTATCATTGCCAAGCTGAACCAATTAAAATATAGCTTTATTGTCCTGCCATATTTAAATACTTTGAAATAATTCTCAGCATTATCTCATCTGTACCGCCTCCTATCGAATTCATCCTTCCATCTCTGTAAAGCTTTGACGCTTGATTTTCCCAGGTAAATCCCATTCCACCGTAGAACTGCACACAAGTATCGGCCACCTCTCTTACTAGCCTACTACTTTTAAGTTTTGCCATTGACGCTAGAAGAGTTACATCTTCGCCACTTACATAATTTTGACATGCTCTATAGACTAGAGAACGAACAGCCTCAACCTCCGTTTTTAATTCAGATAGACGAAACTGTATTGCCTGGTTATCAATGATACGTTTACCAAAAGCTTTGCGGTCCACACAGTACTCAATGGTTTTATCAATACAATTATCCATCGCAACCAAAATACTTGCAGAAATAAATAATCTCTCTTCTTGAAACTGCTCCATTTGCATTTTAAAACCCTCTCCCTCTTTTCCAATTCTGAATCGTTGAGGAATACAAACGTTATCAAAATAGACAGGCGCAGTGTCTGATGTCCTTAGACCAAGCTTATCTATTTTATCACCTATGCTAACTCCTTTTGTGTCTGAGGGAATAATAATAAGTGACTTGTTTATATGAGGCTTATCATCACTCGTGTTTACCAGAGTACAAAAATAATCTGCCTGGGTAGCATTGGTGATCCACATTTTTTGACCATTAATAATATAATCATCACCCTCTTTTTTTGCGCTAGTCTTTAAGGCTGATACATCAGACCCTCCTCCGGATTCACTGACAGCGACTGAAGTAACTGCGTCACCTTTAATGGCCGGAACTAGAAATTCTTTTTTTAGTTCTTCATCTCCGTACTTATGCAATGCGGGCGTTGCCATATCTGTTTGTACCCCTATACCAGTGACAACACCATTGTCATCCGCATATCCTAGAGCTTCAGCAAAAACAACCCCATAGGTATAATCAAGTCCCATACCACCATATTCTTCAGACTTAGTTATCCCCAACAGATCAAGATCTCCCATTTTTTTGAAAAGTTCATGAGCAGGAAATAAACCATCCTTCTCCCACTCATCTGTAAAAGGGCGGATTTCATTTTCTGCAAACTCTTTAACTGTTTTGTAAAGTGCTTTCTGCTCATCATTAAAATGCATTATTAGTTCCTCACTATTATTTTTTCTTTTGTTTATCCGGTACCCAATAAGGATTGCGTTTTTCGAAAAAAGAATTAAACCCTTCCTTGCCCTCATCGCTAACTATACAATCAGAAAATAAATCCGCAGCCTTTTCTGGGTCTAGATATTCATTCATCGTTAGAACCTGTTTTGTAATCGCTATTGCATTGGGAGAACATTTAAAAACCTGTGACTTAATATCACCTAAGATTTCTTCTAAATTATCAGCATCACTAGCTAGATAGTCTGCTATCCCTATTCCCATTGCCTCTTTGCCATTAATGTTTGCACCAAGCAACATCATTTTCCGGGCAGTGGCATAGCCCAAACGGTTTATCACATATGGAGATATTTGTGCGGGAGTAAGCCCTATCCTCGTTTCGGTAAGTGCAAATTTTGTATCAGGCATGGTAACAATAAGATCCGACGCGCAGGCGACACCAAATCCCCCAGCTAGGGTGAACCCCTCAGTAACAGAAACTATGATCTGTGGTGCCTGGTTGATTATCCTAAATAGGTTGCCAAAAACCATACTCATTTCAAGTGCAAGATCTTTTGCATCAGATCCCGCCCCAGATATTCTTTTCATTCCTTTTAAGTCACCTCCAGCACAAAATATGCCTCCTTTACCTCGTAGAGTTATACCTCGAACCTCTCTGTTATTATGGACATAACTAAATACACTAAAAAGATCAGCGATCAGGCTATCGGTTAATGCGTTTCGATTTTCAATGCGATTGAACCAGATGTCTAACCAACCACCAGTATACTCTAGTATTAAGTTTTCTGTTTTAGGAAAATTCATCTTTACTCCATAATGTTTTGTAGATATTATTGGTTATTATTACATCCTAGCGACACCAAAACTATTTGGTGCAACCTTACGGTGTTTTTTTTCCCAACAAGTTTCCAATAAAAATCCTAATATTTTCCTCGTGTCTCTAGGGTCAATAATTCCATTATCAAGCCCTCTCCCAGATGTACAAAAAGCATCTGACTGTGCGTTATAGTATTCCGTAATCTCTTTGACCTGTTTTATCATTTTCTCTTCATCTAAATCAATACCTTTTCTTTTCGCAGAGGCAATCATTACCTGTTCCATCGTTTTTGCTGCCTGCTCGCCGCCCATCACACCGGTGATAGAATTTGGCCAGGAAAAAAGGAAATCAGGCTCATACGCATACCCACACATCCCATAGTTTCCAGCACCAAAGCTGGCACCAATATAGAAAGTGATTTTGGGAACATCAACGTTTGAAACCGCTTGTATCATTTTGGAGCCGTGTTTGATCATTCCTAATTGCTCGTATTGCTTTCCAACCATAAATCCTGTTGTATTACTAAAAAATATTAGAGGTATTTTTGACTGTCCACAAAGCTGGATAAACTGGGCAGTTTTGGTCGCTCCGTTAGGATCAATTGGACCATTATTTGCAATAATTCCGCAAGATTGACCATAAATTTTTGCCTGAATACACACTGTTGATACTCCATACATTGGCTTAAAATCAATAAAATCAGAACCATCAACAATTCTTGCAATTAGTTCTCTAACCTCGTAAGGCGTTCTATAATCAACAGGAACAATTCCAGCTATCTCACTTTCATCATAGATCGGTTTACTAAATGATAAGTCCTTTGGTTTTTCACACTTTGAATTCCAATCAAGTTTTTCAACAATATCTCTGGTTATCTCTATCGCATGGTTATCATCGTCCGCGAGATATTCAACCAAGCCAGTAACACGAGCATGCATCTCACTGCCACCAAGTTCCTCATTCCCAGCTACCTGTCCTGTGGCTGCTTTCAACAGTGCTGGCCCTGCTAATGCTGCCATACCATTTTTCTTTACACCAACCACATAATCACTCATTCCTGGTTGATATGCTCCACCAGCTGTAGATAGACCATGTAATACTGCAATCGTTGGAATACCAGCGGCACTTAGTTTAGCTAATCCGTAAAACATTCCACCCGTTCTTGCCCAGAATTCAACAGTATAGTTCATTAGGTTTATTCCAGCACTTTCAACAAGATGAATAAAAGGAAGTTTTTGTTTCATAGATATCTCTAAACAGCCTAATGCCTTATCAATGGATTTCGCAGTCAAGGCTCCGGCATTTATGCCACTATCATCAACAAACACTAAACAACGAACACCACTAATGAACCCAATACCAGCAATTATGCTGCCTCCAGGAACACTTGTTTTATGATCATCATCATCAACCAGATAGCTAATCATATTATATAGCTCAACAAATGGCATTTCCGGATCTAATAAGGCAGACAATCTCTCTCTTGGGGTTAGCTGCCCACGCTCAACAAATCTTGGTCGCCTCTTTTCTGATATCTTTTCTGCTCTACCTTGTATACTATGTACCTTTTCCACCAGAGCAATCATTTCATTTTTATTTTTCTCAAAATTTTCAGAATTGATATTTATTTTTGATTTATAGATTGACATAACATCTACCTTTTTCTTTATTCTCAGACTTTAATTTTTGTTTACCTTATGATAAATAGATTCTGGGACTGCGATCTTAAGATCTACAATCTGTTGGCCATATGCCTTTCCCTGCGGGTCAATATTTAGACTAGACATACCACCACCGCCTAAACTATTTTTTAGCAAAAAATTAAGACCACCTATCCCTGGTACTTCCCAGCACCGTACCGAGCCCTTTAATACATGTGAAAAATGGTTCTTTAAACGTTCTATTGTAAGACTCTGACGAATATATGGTAAAAACTCAGGATCCCTGGCTATTACACCAATATTCGCATGGTCTCCCTTGTCACCGCTTCTTACGTATGCCAGATTTATTAATTTTGTCTCCTTATCTGCTCTGTTAGTAAAACTTTCTCCTAACACAGCATCCTCTGCACCTGCCGATGATTGAAATTCGATGTCTTTATTAATACTAATAGGAATAGTTTTTTTATCAAGATTAACAGAAACATCTATATGATTTTTTGTAAGTAAAAAAGAAAATAATTTTATAGCGGGTGCAATCGAAGGACGTCCCCCTAGATAATTCATTACGCCTGGCGCCATCCCTGTCGCAGCCTGGGCAATCTCTCTAGACATAATAACCAGAGCAGATTTGTCTTTATGAGTAGCCATAAGCCTAAGTACAACCTCTCTGGTATCTAGATAGTTCTCACCATCACTACCATAGATTGCCTCAGAACCTAATACCCCAATTTTCGTTTGTGTATAATCCTCAAAACTTTTTTCAGCTAGAATTAAACGTGTTTTCTTTAATATTGCATCTCCGATAATGTGAGCTTTTTTAACAGCCTTAGGGCCACCAATAACAATAGTCGCAGCAATTTTATATCCATCAATATAGGTCGCAGAAACCTTGTAGGTATTAGTAGGTGGTAACCCTTTTGCCCCACTAACAAACACGCAATCATCACCCCTATCTTCAATAGTCACATTAGTAAAATCACAGACTACATCAGGCAATAAGTAGGCTCCAGGATCTCCAATCTCATACAAGAACTGTTCAGCAACCGTTCCTCGGTTAATAAGACCATCAGTGCCCGGAGGCTTCGTAACAATAAAATCTCCGTTTGATGATACCTCAACAATTGGAAATCCCATGTTCTCAAAGTTATTTACTAGCTCCCAGTCCGTAAAATTACCGCCTGTACACTGTGCGCCACATTCAATAATGTGGCCGGCTAAACTTCCACTGGCCAGCAAATCATAATCTGAATCTTTCCAACCAAACTCATGCATAAGTGGGCCAAGGACCACGGCACTGTCTACACATCTTCCTGTAATTACAATATCAGCACCTAGTTCAAGAGCCTTTTTGATTCCTGGAGCACCTAGGTAAACGTTAGCGCTGAGAATATTTTCTGGAAGCAAACCACCAGTCTCAATTTCTTTAACAGGAATAGACCTTAGTTCTTTTTGCTTGTGAATAATATTATCGCCCTCAATGATCGCGATTTTGAAATCTATATTCTGTTCTTTTGCTTTTTCCAGAAGTGCATCCCTGCAAGCATCGAGATTAATTCCTCCTGCATTGCTAATTACCTTAATATTTTTCTCTTTAATAAAGCCGAGTAATGGGCCAACATGCTTGATAAAATCAGTAGCATAACCAAGGTTTTCATTTTTTAGTTTTGCACCCGCTAGAATAGACATTGTTACTTCTGCTAAATAATCAAAAACTAAATAATCTATCTCTCCCTGATGCACCAACTGAGGTGCGGCGGTATCCGTATCACCCCAAAATGCAGAGGCACAGCCTATTCTAACTTTTTTATCCACTAGTTTTTACCCCATTTATTGACTCGCCGAGCTCTCTCATAATTACCGTTGCAGAGACAGTATTATCTATTGCTCCAACACTTTTCCCTGCACTATATAGTTCTGTACTTTTTGGTGACCCATTTTTTTCATCGCTTTGTTTAATTGACTTCAGCCTCCAATAGGAAATAGAATTGATAAATGTTCTTGCTAAATGTTTGAACTTTCCTGATAACAGTTTACGAACTAACCATGAATTTTCCTGACGGAAGTTTTTCGTTTTTATTACAGAAATTGGCACACCACTAATTCTTTTTGTCCAAGATATATCCTCTTCATTTGCCTCTATTATTGCTCTTTTATAGTTGTCAGAGGTATTACACTCATCTGTGGCAATAAATCTCGTCCCCATTTGTACTCCATCATATCCAAGACGAAGAGCGTCATTTAACTCATCCTCGCCACCAACACCACCAGCGCAGATCAGGGGAAGGCCCATATTATGAAGTTCTTCGATCATTTGTTCTTTTGACAAATCACCAAGATGTCCACCGGCCCTGTTGTTTACACAGATTAAACCGTCAACTCCTGAGTCCTTTCCTTTATTGGCCCAGTGGCGGGTCGTTACATCATGATATACGACACCTCCAGCAGCATGCACCTTCTCACACACCCAGTCTGGTTTACCTAGGGAGGTTACAAAAAACCTGATACCCTCTTCCAGTGCTATGTCGATCCAAACAGACATACGTTCAAAATGTTTTTTGTTACTCTTTTCAATTAGAGCATTAAACCCAAACGGTTTATTGGTCATTGATTTTATATACTTAATTCCCTTTCTCAAATCCCAGCCATGCGCATAGGTAAGCGATACCGGTTGCATGATCGCAAGGCCGCCACCATTTGATGCAGCAGAAACCAACTCAGGATTAGAGCATGGATACATTGCTCCACAGATAATGGGATACTCCACGCCTGCGTGATCCGTAAACTTCGTTTTTATTGTCCTAGACATGTTATAATCACAGACTATTTTTCAATGCTTGCCAATCCAGAGATTTTTATATCTCCAAATTCATCCGACACAATTAGGTCTAATACGATGGTTTTCTTGGAATTATTTTTTTCAATCTTTTTTACTTCTCCACTACATGTTAAGATGTCACCAATATTTGTTATTGAGGAAAAACGAACACTAAAATTTTTCAAATTTGATTGCGGAATAATATTAGTAACAGCCTTCCCTAAATAGGCCATAATCAGCATTCCATGCGCAAAAACATCTTTCATCCCTGCTTCTTTTGCAAAATCAAGGTCAATGTGTATGGGATTATGATCACCGGAAGCGCCAGCATATAGTGCTAACGTAGACCTCGTTATTGGCTCGATCACAAGGTCTGGGATCTTGTCTCCAACAAAAGCATTATCTAAATTAAAATTCATGAACTTTTTACCTTACGACTACCGTGTATTTTAAGATACAAACAGGTGTACTATTCTGATTAATAAACCTTGATTCCAAAACACAAAACTGCAACAGTCCATCTTTTTTGTCATACATATCAACAATCTCAGTCTCCATTGTTAATGTGTCTCCCTCAAAAACCATTTCCTGATAGCTAAATTCTTGTTCCGCATGCAGAATACGTTCAATTTTAATATCTAGATCTTTAATATACTGATAGGGCGACGCATGCTCCATTCCAACAACAATTAAGAAAGTTGGAGGACAAACAATACCCTTGTAACCCTGTTTAACAGCGTTTTCATGATCAAAATAAATAGGATCTGTTTGACCGGTAGCCTTAGAAAAAAACTTTAGTCTTTGGTCAGTTACAGTAAAAATTACAGGAGAATACTTTTTACCAATTAGACTTCGATCTAGCATTCTAAAACCAAAAAATATTGTAAATGATCAAAACCTATTCATTAGTTAAAAAATTTTCCTTGGTCTGCCATATCAACCAACAACTGCGGAGGCAGAAAACGATCTCCATAGAGCCTTGCCAACTCTTTTGTCCGCTCCAAAAACTCCTTAACACCATAGTCATTAACAAACTGCAAAGTACCACCTTTAAAAGGAGCAAAGCCCCAGCCAAAAATACTTCCAATATTAGCATCAGCGACAGATTCTAAGACACCCTCTTCATAGCACCTAATTGTTTCAACCGACTGCGCAAATAGGAAACGATCAATCATCTCTTCTTGTTCTAAGGGACTATCACTAATGGGAAAATATTTTTTCATATCAGACCATAAATATTTTTTACCATTTTCTGGGTACTCATAGAAACCACCACCAGTTGCCCTACCAAGTCTTTTTACTTCATCTATCATGATATCAATCACCCTGTCCCATGGTCCCTCAAGCCATTTTTCTCCTTTTTTAGTAAGATCTCTTCTCGTTTGCTCTCTAATATGATCAGCAAGACCAATGCTAATCTCATCAATAACCGCTAGTGGACCAACCGGCAGTCCTGCTTTTCGGCCTGCCGACTCTATTGACTCGGCTGAGTTACCCTCTGCCAGAAGTGCCATCCCCTCAAGCGCATACCTTTCAAAAACTCGTGTAGTGTAAAATCCACGGCTATCATTAACCACAATTGGTATCTTCTTTATTTTTAAAACAAAATCAAAAGCCTTTGCCAAAGTCTCAGGACTGGTTTTTTCTCCCTTAATTATTTCTACTAGTTTCATTTTGTGTACAGGAGAAAAAAAGTGAATCCCAATAAATTTTTCCGGTCGGATAGATTTTTCTGCTAAACTGGTGATAGGTATTGTCGATGTGTTTGATGCAAACACACCGCGAGAGTCCATCCTCTTCTCAGCCACCCCTGTTACCTTGCCCTTTAGCGCGCTATCTTCAAAAACAGCCTCTATGATTAAGTCACATCCTTCTAGCTTATCGTAGTTATCTGTAACAGTGATCAGGTCTAATACCTCCGTCATTTTTCGATCTGATATTAGACCTCTTTTTATCCCGCCTTCTAGTATTGTTTTTATTCTTCCGATACCTTTTTTAGCTTTTTCTATTGTTGAATCTGTCATTACAACCTCGATCCCGCTTAGTGCTGCGACATAAGAAATACCGTGTCCCATTAGGCCAGACCCTAAAACTCCGAGTTTTTGCACTTTTGTTTTAGGAATATCATCTGGTCTACTGACGCCAGAGCTAATCTCATTTAACTGGAACCAGAAAGCATTAATCATATTTTTTGCTACTTTTCCTGTCAAAAGCTGAACAAAATATCGCGACTCAATCCTGCTTGCAGTTTCAAAATCTACTAGAGAACCCTCAACCGCAGCAGACAATATCGCTTCTGGCGCGGGATAGTTTCCTAGGGTCTTCTTTGTCAGCATCGCTGGTGCGATCGCAAGCATCTGGGCAATTTTTGGATGATGGGCAGTTCCTCCTGGCATCTTATAGCCGTTTTTATCCCAAGGCTGACTCATTGCTGGGTTTTCAAGGATATATTTCCTCGCCATAGCAAACATTTCCTTATGATCTGAGGCAATATCATCAATCATACCTTCCTCTTTTGCAGCATCAGGCCTAACCTGTTTTCCTTCCATTAAGTAAGGTAATGAGGCCTCAAGCCCAAGAAGTCTCGATAATCTCACAACTCCACCTCCTCCAGGTAGTATACCAAGAGTAACCTCCGGAAAACCAAGCTTCGTTTTTGGGCTATTAAATGCAATCCTGTGGCTACAACACAGCGCAATCTCGAGACCACCGCCCAGAGCGGTACCATTGATTGCCGCGACAACGGGTTTTCCTATAAGCTCTATCCTTCTTAGTCCAGCTTTCGCATCTTCAATCAGTCCAAATGTTTCCTGAGGATTATCCTGTCTAAAAAGCATTTCTAGGTCGCCACCCGCTATAAAAGTCTTCTTGCCTGAGGTAAGGATTGCACCAGCTAAATCGTTTTCATTTTCTAATTTGTCCATGGTATCATTCCACAACTGGAAAAATTCTTCATTTAATACATTTGCAGATCTTCCATCCATGTCCATTGTCACAGTGACAATATTTTGTTCATCTTTATCGTAAATAAATGCCATAGTTACTCCGCCTATTAAACTCGTTCTATAATAGTACCAATACCCATACCTCCCGCAACGCAGAGAGTAATAAGCGCTGTATTTAAATCTCTTCTCTCCAACTCATCTATTACGGTTCCAAGAAGCATTGCACCGGTAGCACCAAGCGGATGACCCATCGCGATTGAGCCACCATTCACGTTTACATTTTCATTGTTCTCTAGTCTCATATCTTCAATGAAACGAAGTATAACAGCTGCAAAAGCTTCGTTCGCCTCGATAAGATCAATATCCTCGATCTGCATTCCAGCTTTTTTTAGTGCTTTTTTTGATGCAGGTCCAGGTCCTGTAAGCATAATAGTTGGATCCGTAGAGACTGTAGCAGCAGATATAATCTTCGCACGTGGAGTCAGTCCTAGGTCTTTACCCTTAGTCTCTGAACCAATCAAAACCGCTGCAGCACCATCCACAATACCAGAAGAATTTCCTGCCGTGTGTACATGATTGATCGCTTCAACGCCTGTATACTTTCCAAGTGCCACCGCATCATAACCGAGGCTACCAATCATTTCAAATGCTGGCTTAAGAGCACATAGATCATCCATAGTAGTATTTGGCCTGATATGTTCATCATTCGCAATAATATCTAATCCGTTTTGATCGGTAATTGGGACAATCGATTTGAAATATCCCTGCTTTGAAGCATGAGAAGCGCGTCTTTGCGAATCAAGAGCAAAAGCATCAACATCTTCGCGGCTATGGCCGCCCAATGTTGCGATTAAATCTGCACCAATTCCTTGAGGTACAAACTGTGTTCTAAGATTTACCTTTGGTTCAAAAGCCAGAGAACCACCATCCGAGCCCATAGGGACCCGTGACATGCACTCAACTCCACCAGCAACAATGAGATCCTCCCAGCCTGATCTAACCTTCATAGCAGCCATGTTAACAGTCTCTAATCCTGAGGCGCAAAATCGGTTTACCTGTACACCAGGAACGTCATCATCCCAGCCAGCATATTGTGCCGCAGCTTTTGCAATGTTAGCACCCTGATCACCAACTGGGGTAGCACAGCCCATAATAACATCATCAACCTGAGATGTATCAAGATCATGTTTTTGCTGCAAAGATATTAATAATTTTGATAGAATGTCTGTCGGCGTTAGTTCGTTAAGAGAGCCATCTTTTTTTTTGCCTCTAGGAGTGCGTAAAGCGTCAAAAATATATGCATCTTTTTTCATAAAATGTTATCCTAAACTATTAGAAATATTTATAATCCAAGTGAACGACCTATAATTTCTTTCATTATCTCGTTTGTCCCACCCCAGATTGGTTGGATTCTCGCATCTGCGAATGCTCTTGCTATTGGATACTCAAGGATATATCCATAGCCACCATGAAGTTGCAAAC
>CAJWMI010000002.1 GCA_913043185.1 uncultured Fidelibacterota bacterium
GACATCAGGAGCTTTTCTTCGGAAGTATTCGAAGCTATCAAAAGAAAAGAAAACACCTTCGAAAGAAGGAAAAGACGCCAACTCCACCGCTGACAGCAAATGTGAAGCAACGGAGGAAGAATGGATCACATTGGAGACGGATTACAAAGAAATTCTGAAAAACGCCTCTGCCACGGATCAAGCCGTACTCGAAGGGTTATCTCAAAGACTCAACCTGAAAGGTCCGAATCGGGCAAAGTCCGCTAAGGATCTCACAAAAAAAATTGAGGACGAACGTAAGAAGTTGGCGGAAAAAAAGAAGAAACCCGGAGAAGAGAGTAAGCGAATAAAGACTAAACTTGCAGGTCAAATACGTAAGAGGTGGCCCGAGGTGGGCAATCCCTATCACCCGACGGCAAGAGGTCTCCTTGTCGAAAAAGGCACCAAAGAAGTGATGACTATCGTAAACAGGGACGGAGAATGGGCAAAATACAAGAAAGCCAAGAACGAGATCGCTGCACTGGACAGAAAGCGTTTCGAGCTAGACAGAAAAAAGGTGAAATGCATGCGCTTCCTAAGAGTTCTTGAGAATGTTGTGTTGGAAGCAAACCTAACCTTCCTAGCGAAAAAAGAAGTTAAGCAAGCTTACGAGAAACTCGTGGAACTGGAAAGCGGAACCCTAGCCGCAGCAAAGTAGCAGCATCTGGAAAGCGGGGAAGCTAAATTCCCGATTTCCTCAATTCGGCATCAAGCTGTTTCTGGAAGTCCTCCAAGTCACCATCGGGAGGCTTGTAACCTTCCTGCTTGGGCATCAAACCCAATCTGCCGAACTGATCCAAATACCAAGGACAATCGACACCATCGGAAAAAGTCGCAACACCACTTGCCATTACGCCGGGACGCGTAACCTTGTCCACTGAGACGCTTACGGAACTTGACTCCCCTGACAAGTCGGATTCATCGGTAGCATCGGACTCATCTTCAATATCTGAGTCTTCTGGCGAGGTTCCCGATTGATCAGGTTCCTTGGAAGGTTCGGGTTCGTCTTCGTCCTGCACGGTCAGATCAAGGTCGTCGACGAGAAAACGGACATCCATGTAGGTCATACTGATGCCGAAATCGTCGTTCAAACGCTTCTGGACGTCGGAAAGACCTAGACCTTGATTAATCCAATTCGCAATCTCCCGCTTTTGCTCGGCAGTCGGTTCGTTCGAAGCAGGTACTTCAACTTCAGGCACAGGAGGAGTATCCCCTGACAAGGAAGTGGATTCCTCAAGCGTAGCTTCATCTGAAGTTTCCTCGTCCGAAATTGGACTCAAGTCTTCATCTTGCTCAGTCATAACTGGTAAAAAAACAATTTAGGCAAGCGTTGGCAAGCCTGAGGAAATGAAACCGGAGTATGAAAGGCAAAAAGATAAAGGCCCGAAAACTCTACTCCATCGAATGCGAAAGATGCTCGGTGAGATGCTCGACAGATCTTTTCACGGACTCGTCTTGATCCATAATGTTTTCAACCGTCTTGCAGGCATGAATCACAGTACCGTGGTCGCGACCGCCGAAAGCGTCCCCGATTTCTTGAAGGGAATGATCGGTAAGCAACCTGCTCAGATACATAGCAACCTGCCTGGGAAAAGCAATGTTGGCGGGCCGACGTCGGGACTGCATGTCGGCCATTCTCAAATGGTAATAGTCCACCACCTTCTTTTGAATATTCTCGATGGTGATTCGGCTCAAGGTCTCCTCTCGTAAAATGTCTCGTAGAAGACGATTCACAGTCTCGAGGTCCGCCTGCTTGCGAGTCAAGCCGACATAACCAGCCACTCGCGTAAGGGCACCCTCCATGCGTCGTACGTTGCGGGCAATGCTCTTAGCGAGAAAGTTAAGGATCTCAGGCTCGAGTGATATTCCCATGGCTTGGGCTTTACGAGATAGAATGGCTACTCGAGTCTCCAAGTCCGGCGGTTGGATGTCGGTTACCAATCCCCATTGGAAGCGCGAAAGCAAACGACTCTCGAGCTTGTCAATTTCTCCCGCAGGACGATCACTCGTAAGAAAGACCTGATGTTGAGACTCGAAGATCTCGTTGAAGGTGTGAAAGAACTCCTCCTGGATACGTTCTTTACCAGCCAAGAATTGGACGTCGTCGATAAGGAGAAAATCCACGTTCCTGTAACGTGCCCGAAACTTGGTAAGAGTGTTCTCCTGAATCGCTCGAATAAACTCGTTGGTGAACTTTTCGCAGGATACGTAGACTATGCGAACGTCGGGATCTCGCTCCAACGCTTGGTGTGCCACAGCATGCATGAGGTGCGTCTTGCCCAAACCTGTTTCCCCATAGAGGAAAAGCGGGTTGTATGCGTGGGCGGGAGCATTTGCCACGGCTATGCAGGCGGCATGAGCCAACTCGCTTCCAGCACCGACTACAAAATTCTTGAAGGTATTTTTCGGATTGATCCGCAAATTCTGAAAGATTTCGTCTTTACGATTAAGTCGATTCTTTGGACGCCCAGAGGTCGAGCGAACCCTGCTCGAACTTTCCTTTGATTTTTCGTCAACCGAATTCAATTCGGGTTCGCCGAATAGGTTTACCGAAACCTTTCCGCCCGTCAGGGTTTCGGCTTCCCTGCGAATTATGTCGATATAATTGTCTCGAAGCCAAATAGCTGAAAACTCGTTAGGCGCGACAAGTTCGAGCGAACCCTCATCGAATCTTCCCAAGCGTACTTTCTCAAACCAAACCCTAAAAGTATCGGCAGGAATAGTTTCGCTTAAGTTAGCTCGGAGGGTTTCCCACAGGTCTTCTGATTCTCTTACTGGCTTTGGCATTGGAAAGGAAACAAACTGAGATTTCAGGAATTATTCACAGGTCACGCAAGTGACTGAAGAAACGACAATTCCGACAATTTCGAGATAAATAAAGAAAATGAATTACGAAAAAATATAACAGAAGTGACAAAGCTCTCTGATTTATCGTAATTCATTGCGGTTTAGATACTTAAGGGGAAAGGGATGAATTTAAACGGTAGGGAGGGTGAAAAGGATTTTACGAAATTACACATTACATATGACGGTTTATTGGAATATAGCTCAAACAATTTACTGATGTTTTCAACATATTGCCGCCCCGTTGCTTTGACGATTACTTGGTCTTGGTCAATTTCAATATGTTCATATAAGTGACGAATTATTTCTAATTCCCCCTTACCTTTTCCTAATTGGACATAATCTTGATTGCTGACGAAGTTCACATACTTAATCAATCCACTACGAATTGACTCATGATCGATTAAGGTATCTGAGTTCTCGATCATTACAATCGTGAATTTATCCGCAACAGACTTCCAGCCATCCAACGCGTACTTATACTGCTTTATCCGCAAATCGACGTCGACCAAATGGGTATTGTGTATTATTCAAGATATTTTGAATATTTTGAGGAAGCCAGGACAGAACTATTGGCCTCGATCGGGCTAGGGGTCACAGACGTAGAAAAAAAAGGAATCATGTTGCCGGTTATTTCTAGTCACTGTGACTATTTAAAAGGCGCAAGGTTTGAGCAGACTATTATTATCAGGACCAGCATATCAACAGAGCCAAGGTCAAAGCTGCGGATTGATTATTCTGTTTTTATAGAAGATGAAAAGGAGCCCATAGCAACCGGCTACACAGAACATGCTTTTGTCAATGATAAGGGTGTTGCTGTAAGAGCGCCTAAAATGATTCTAGAGCATTTAAACCAAAAAGCTTGAGACCTATTGGCTGATAACTTTCTATTCTGCTCATTTTATTATAGATCGAATCTCAAAACCGGTGCCAACAAGAGATTTGAAAATATCATTTCTGCTTTTGCAGAACACATCTCAGGTGATCAGAGGATAATTGTATTAATTAAAAAAGGAAATGCCTCTGATTGTTTTAATCATGATAAGATCGACGTTCACGAGGTCTCCAATTTTCCGCTCTTCGATCGACTTTTGACCTTTATTGCCTATTCGATCAGGCTAATGTCATTAAAAAAAAGTGTCGTAGTAACTGACTTTATGCCGGTTCCTCTGTTGGCACTATCAAAGCACATGCACTTTCAACTGATACACGATATAAGAAATTTCACAGAATTTAAACGGGTTGACCTTTTCTCTTTTGGCAAAAGAATTCAAAAGAGGCAGTGGAAAAAATGCGAGAATATTATTACTGTCAGTGACTTTACAAAAACAGAGCTGACACAAAAATGCAAGATTGATCCAGAGAGAATCATTGTCTCACCGAATGGGATTGACCGGTCGTACCTAGCGGAGCCATCAAATAAGAAAAGAGACATTGACATACTCTATATAGCCACATTTGAAAAAAGAAAAAACCATCAGCTTTTAGTAGAGGCCCTGGAAAACTATAGCGGTAGAGATACACTTACAGTCTGTTTTATCGGAAAGGATCTAGGCACCAGAGATCAGATCGTGTCCTCAATTAACCAGCTGGAGAATAACATTGACGCAGAAGTTATAGACCATGTCGGCAGCGAGAGTGAGTTAATTGACTACTATGACAGGTCTAATCTTTTTGTCAGCCCCTCTTTGTACGAAGGATTTGGTATGCCGCTGATCGAGGCATTGTCTAGAGGGTGCAAGGTATTGTGTGCGGATACTGAAGTTTTTCGGGAAGTAGGAAAAGACTATGTAGAATATTTTTCTCCGGATGATCCTGCTGCTTTACTTAGGCTCATAGTAGAGACTTTAAATAGGCCAGACAGAGAGATGATTGATAATAAATTTTTTGAATCCTATAAATGGTCTAATATCACTAGAGATCTTGTTTCTTATTTTAATCAGTATAAGCGATCTTATAAGTAATCCAGATAAAATCTATTGTTCAATCAATATAAACGTAGTATTAAAAGTGGCTAAAAGATCAATGAAAAATATTCTAAACATAAGTCTTTTTTTGTTTGTGATCTTTGGCTGCGGAACAAAAGATCATTATCCCTGGACCGAGAATCCTTTGGACAAGATCATCAGTAATAACCAGGACAAATTAGTTCTCCTGGATTTTGAGACAGACTGGTGTGTCTGGTGTGACCGGCTTGATGCCGATACCTACACCGATGAGAGGGTAATCGAGTTTGCAAAACAAAATCTAATCTCAAAAAAAATAGATGCTGAAAAAGATAGCGGACCTGAGCAGAAGAAAAAATATCGTGTAAGAGGATATCCGACAATTTTATTGTTAGACACGGACGGAAATGAGATAGACCGTATTGTAGGCTACAGGCCTCCAGATGAATTTCTAAATGAGCTAAACCGAATTAAAAGTAGAGACAACACTATCTCGGACCTGAAATACAGACACAAGCAAGAGCCAGATCATTATCCAACCCAGATAGCCTTAGCAAAAAAATATGTTCTAGTAAATCTGCCTGATTCTGCCAGTCAATTATTAGACAATATTTACTCTGTCCAACAAAATAAAAGCCAACTGGATTTTTCTGTAGCCCTTAGCCTGGGTCAGCTCTATTACCAGATCGGATCCTTGGACAGGTCTATACAAATCTTAGATCAGATCGTAGAATCCGGAGTAGACTCATCTGACACAGGGTATTTCTTTGGTCTTATGTATAAAGCCAGAAAAACAAGCGACATCGACGATCTCCTACAGTATGCAGACTTTTCTGAGAATAAAGATCGGAAAAAACAATCCTACTGGCAGATCATTCGGATACTGAAGAAACAAAAAAGAGATCCCGACCTGGAGGCTGAATTATATCTAAAAGCGATCGCTCTCTACGGCAGTGAGTATAAGTACCTGCCGAGCCTGTTGAACAGTTTTGCATGGAGAATGACCGTGCTCGAGAAGAATCTGGATATTGCACTAGAAAAAATAAATGAGGCCCTGGAGTCTGGCGAAGACCTAAGGATCTTAGACACAAAGGCCGAGGTGCTTTGGAAGCTTAATAGAACAGAAGAGGCGGTCCAGGTCATCGAAAAGTGTATACAGGGTGACCCCGATAAAAAACATTACAGAGACCAGAAAACCAAGTTTCTGGGCTCAGCTACCTAATAAAAATAGTTCCTGTTATCAATAATCTCTGCATTATCCTTTAGGCCGTTCAACCATGTCTGCATGTTCTGATTTTGTTTGCTGGTGAGCAGACTACTTTTCAGGGCATCCTTTTGGACCTCATACTCTGTAGAGTCAAATGCTGAAATATTTTTCACATGAATCAGAGCCCAGCCTCTGTTTGTCTCGATCGGATCGATCAGATCATTTACGGAAGCGTTTAACAAGGCCCCGGTAACAAAATTACTTCGGCTGATGGATGTGAAACCCTCTTTGATCGTTTTTGACTCATCTTTAATGTTGTCGTATCTCTTTTGTTTTTCCATTAACGTTTGCAGCGACTGGTTGCTCGCGTTCATGTCGATCACCAGCTCATCGATCATGTCTCTGGATACTGACTTTTGCTTCTCTCGTTTTACTTTATTTGTAAGCTGGTTTCTCACATCTGCAAAGTCTCTGTGTCCGGCCTCGACAACACTGTCAACATGAAAGACAGCATAGTTCTGGTCATTTTCTAATACATCTGAAACGGAACCGACAGGATTGTTAAAGGCAAATCGTACCCCGCTGCGTAGTGACCCAAGTCCTCTTAGGCGAGAGGATGAGCGGTCTAGATCTTCATGAGACAGGACAATGAGACCGTGGCCCTTTGCCGTGGCCGTAAAGCCAGAGTCCTGGGCGTCGTAGCTAAACAGTGTCGCCACGCGTCTCAGATCGGAGAGGGTAGTAGGGCTTGCCTCGGTCTTCAGCAGAATATGCGATGCGAGTACCTGCTCCTTTCCGTCCTCCGTTTTTTTATCACGGACGCTGATAATGTGGCTCCCAAAGCGGGAGACTACGGGCCCGATGATCTGCCCCTTGTCTGCCTCAAAAGCGGCCTCTTCAAACGGCTTGACCATTTGCCCTTTTCCAAACCAGCCCAGGTCTCCTCCGTTTTCCTGGCTCCCAGGATCTTTGGAGTATTCTTCGGCAAGGTCTGCAAAGTCGTCTCCAGAGTTGGCCCTTTCGATAATGTCGTTGACCAGATAGGTATTGTTTATCGAGTCCTGTGCAGAGGGGACCTTCTTCCATGTAACATAGCTAACCTTACGCAGCTGATCATGCTCGAAGTCTGCCAGGGAGGCGTTGTACTCATCAATAAGCTCCTGTTCTGAGGGCTCTGTCTGTTCTTTTGGCGCCTTGTCGAAGGTCACATGTACCGCGTCAATCGTATATTTAACATTATTTTTGATAAACTCTTTTCTGATATCCTCATCCGTTACAATCAGGTTTTGATTGAGATACTGGGTAAGCTTAAAATTTGGAATGTAAGAGGATCTCATCCAGTTCTCAATCGGGGTCCACTCATCACCCTGGGGAGACGCGAGCGCGGTCAGATATTTTTCCGGATCAAATTTTCCATCTGTCTGAAAGGTTGGATTGGTCTGTAAAAACTGGGGCGGGTTCTCTCTGAGGTGGTAGAGCACCTCCTCATCCGTGGCCGCAAGCTCGAGCCTTTCGATCTCTGAGCTGACCAATACCTCCTGGACCATGTTGTCCCAGGCCGTGTTTCTGGCCCTTTCGTACATCGCATCGTTTATCTGCTGTCCGCCGGATCTGGCCTGGTTGATCTGCTGGTTAACGAGGTTGTTGAAATAGTCCGGAGAAATATCCTGTCCGTTGACACGCGCGATGACCCTGTTAGGATCTACCCTGCCAAAGATCTGGTCAATGATATTGGCGCCGCCGACCAGGCCCCCGATAGACATACTTAACACAAAAAAGAAGAGCAGGGCCCAGAGGACTACTGTCATTCTTGTTCTTAGTGTGGTCATTAAACCCATAATTATTTCCTCAGAACTAAAATTATTAAATACTTATCTTAAGGTGGCCGCAAATTTAGACTTTGAACAAGCATGAAACAATGAACAAGACTAAATTTTAACTATTGCTTATTTAGTTAACTATCATGGAGCCGGCTATAAAAGAAATTCAAAACCAGATCATTTCCTGCTGCGACTGCCCCAGGCTGGTATCTTTCCGCAGGCAGATCGCAGAAAAGAAAAGAAAATCATTTATGGACTGGGACTACTGGGGCAAGCCTGTCCCAGGCTATGGCGATCCGAAGTCTAGACTGTTGATCCTGGGCCTGGCCCCGGCTGCACACGGGGGCAACAGAACCGGGCGAGTGTTTACAGGAGACAAGTCGGCCGATTTTCTGTTCAAGTGTTTGTCCGCTGTCGGCCTCTCTAACCAGCCCGAGTCTGTATCCAGAGAGGATGGCCTCAAGATCAGAGGCTACATGACCGTTGCCGTGAAATGTGTTCCCCCAGGCGATAAGCCGACAGCCCAGGAGCGGAGCAACTGCGCGAGGCACCTGTCTGCCGAGATAGACCATCTGCCAAACCTGAAAATCGTCCTCGGCCTGGGCAAAGTAGGGTTTGAGTCTTTTCTCCACTATAGCCGCAACTTTCATGAAATAAAAATGAAAGACTATCCCTTTAAACACGGTGTCGGCTACCAGCTTCCGAGTGGGATTATGCTCTACGGCGCCTATCACCCTAGTCCTAGGAATGTTAACACGAAAAGAATAACTTTTGACATGATGGTCACTTTCTTGAGCAAACTAAAAAATGAAATCTAGGCTAACACTGCTGGCACTGATCATCGCCTGTGGACTTCAGGCGGATCCCAGGCCCTGGTGGGAGGTGGACTACAGCCTGGACATAGACTACCCCCGTATGGGCGACTACAAGTGGGACCAAGGATCAGAGAAGATCATCCTGCGAGGGCGCGGGGTAAACAGGAAATCGTTTTACATGGTCGACCTGGCAGCGGGCGACACAACCATCTACCTGGACAGCAGCGTATTCAACCACGAGGGCGCCTATGTGCCTGTGCTAAGGTGGAGCCTTTCCAAAGACGGCAGCATGATGCTGATCCAGTCAAAAAGAGACCGCATCTGGAGACACTCGAACACGGGAACATACTACATCCTCGATATCGGCCAACGGTCCCTGTCCAAGGTCGGCGACAAGAATGACATGCTCAGGAACGTAAAAATTTCACCAGACAACAGGTGGATCTCGTATATCAGAGAGGACAACAACCTGTACGCCTATAATATCAAACGCAAGAGAGAGAAAAAGCTCACCCGGACCGGGTCGGAGACGACCTTAAACGGTCACTACGGCTGGGTCTACGAGGAAGAGCTCAGCGGGTTTGACGGCTACAGGTGGTCGCCCGACAGTAGATATATCGCCTATGTGGAAGAAGACCAGTCGCAGGTCGGCAGGTTCACGATGATCGATGAGCTGCAGCTGTATCCGGACGTGCAGGAGGTATTCTACCCGAAAGCAGGCAGCACCAACCCCAAAATCAGGATCGCGGTGATCAATGTGCAGGGCGGGGGCAAGAAGTTTGTCAAGATAGACTCGGAAGCGGACGTCTACTACCCCTGGTTTGAGTGGTACGATAATCAGGTCCTATGGATCATGAGACTGGAGAGGCTCCAGAAAAAGTGGCAGATGATCTACGCGGACGTGGTCAGCAGCAAGACCATGGATGGGATCACAGAGACAGACAAAAACGGCTGGGTAGAGCTCCACGAGAGCAATAAGATTTTAAAAAACGGACTCTTTGTCCATATCTCCGAAAGAGACGGCTACCAGCATATCTACCTGGAGAGGCCGAACGGAAGATTTACCGTTCCCGTGACAAGCGGCCAGTGGGAGGTCAAAGAGATCGTCCACGTGGACGAGAAAAGAGAGCTCATCTATTTCACCTCAAACAAGAGATCGGTTCTGGAGAACCACCTCTACCGGGTGCGTTTTGATGGAACCGGTATGAAGATCCTGACCCCGGAGTCCGGCGTCCACCGTGTGTCGATGCACCCAAACGGAAAAAACTTTATTGACTCCTACTCATCGATCGACCAGCCGCCGGTGATCAAATACAGAAACAGTGACGGCTCCCTGGTCCGGGTGATAGGGGAGACAGACCTGTCAAATTTTGATCTCAACGAGATCTCCAAGCCATCGATCGTCCGCTTTGTTGCAGACGATAATCAGACCGTGTTAAACGGAATCGTTACCCTGCCCCAGGACTACAAAAAAGGCAAAAAGTATCCGCTCCTGGTCTACGGATACGGGATGCCCGGAACCCAGATCGTCTACAACAGGTGGCAGGCCGGGTTCCAACAGTTTCTAGCCAAAGAGGGCTACGTTGTTTTTTCGATGGACTCAAGGGGCATGTCCGGAAGAGGCAGAGACTTTAAAAACCTGAGCTATGGGGACATGGCCAACTACCTGGCCAAAGACCAGGCCACCGGAGTCCGCTGGCTGATTGACCAGGGATACGTGAACGAAGAAAAAATCGGTGCATGGGGATGGAGCGGCGGAGGCTACTTCACCTGCCTCATGCTGACCAAGAATTCTGACCTCTTTAGCGTCGGCGTTGGAGTCGCACCGGTCACAGACTTCAGGCTCTATGATACCGCATACACCGAAAGGTATATGGGACTGCCGCAGGATAATCAGTCCGGCTACGATTCGACCTCAACGATGTCCTATGTGGACAGGCTAAGAGGCAAGCTCCTGCTGATGCACGGGACCAATGACGACAATGTCCACTCCCAGAACACGACAAAGTTTGTCGAGGCATGCATCCGCGCGGACAAGCCGATCGATGTCATGTACTACCCAACCAGGAACCACGGAATCTATGGCCACAATGCGACAAAACATGTGTACAAGAAACTCTTCGAATATTTCCGGCTTCATCTTAAAATAGGCTAAACAGGACTGCATAATTTTGACTCAGTTCCTATTACATAGGTAGCTATGCCAACAGAAAAAGTAAAACAGATTAAGGTCCCCTCAGAGAAGCAGGTCACTCTATTAGAAAAGCTGATGGCCCACGAGCTCGAGGATGTCCAAAAGAAAGCACTGGCGATTGTCCTAAGCATTTGGAAGAAAAAAACCGTCCAGGAGATTTCCTACATCATCCCGGAGCTGACCGAGAAACAGATCCGCTATACGATGAAGCGCTACCACGCAAACCCGACCCAGTACCTGCAGGCGATGTACGACCGCTGGTCCAAGCAGAGGATGGTACACGAGCTTAGGAGCGCACACGATAAGTGGGCCAAGAGGCACCAGTCCAAGAAAACATTTGACCTCTCTGTCAGAGGATTTTTTAACCAATACAACAAGCCGCTCCTAGCCCAGCTGCAGAACCTGGGCAAGAACAAGCTGTTTGTCACCGTCCAGGATGCCTATGCCCACGCGGGCATCAACCCAAACTGCCACCTGCCGGTGTCCTACGGATCGGGCGAAGAGGAGCAAAAGCGCAACTGGACCGAGACCCTGAAGATTATTGCCGCGACCTATGGCGACAGGGTTCTGGCATCAGAGTATATGAACCCGAAGGACAAGGGCGACAGAAAATTTATCCGCATCCCGGACATGATCCGCTATGCGGGCACAGACTTTCCACTCTCTCAGGCAGAGAAAACCCCGGAGCTGAGGCTCCCGCTTGCCTCGGTCATGCAGGAAGGGGTAAGCCTCTTCGGGACCAAAAACATGAGCTCCCACGAGGAATGCTGGAGGGCAGCGGTAGAGGCAGCCGGGTTTGACTATAGCGAGATCAAGCAAAAGATCGCCGCGGCCAACAGGAAGCGGTTTGTGCTGATGTTTATCGACTACCTGGTTGAGCACGATTTTGACTTTAAGCCCGAGGACCTGACCCGGCCGAAGTACGACTACATCTCCTACTTCTACCGCGGACTCAGGACCACCTGGAGCGACTCACAGTTCAAAGAGTTTATGCACGAGGATGACTTTCTATTGGGCAGCCTGATCGAGGCCTATTACTATCACGAGAAAGAGCCAACCGGGCACCACCAGTACTACCAGGAAAATATCGAACGGATCTTCCGCGATATATACCTGGACCAGGACCTCAGAGACGCGACCACCTTTGACGACATGCTCCAGGGCGTCTTCAGGAGATACTCCGACGGCCAAAGGATCACCCGGAAATACTTAGAAAAAGACGAGAACGAGTCACAGGTGTTAGATAAAATGACCGAGCTCGGAAGGGGCAGCTACATCGACTTTATGGAAAACCTGGGACTGCCGGTGAAAGACTTAGACTCGCTCTATCACGATGAGCTGGACGATCCCTGGAAGATTGAGGTGATCTACGAGAGCGTACGCAGGCTGGTCACAGAGTCTCTAAACACAGGCGAGAACAGGCTACTTGGCAAATACGCCTCGACCCATGAGAAAGGCCTATACCACGCGGTATGCGCCAAATACGGCTACTGGACAGCGGGCCTCTTAAAGGTAGGAGTGGACCTGAAGCAGTTTACCAATCAGCTGAAGACAAGAGAGAGCATGCAGACCGCGTTCCACTCTTTCTTTCACGGGATGCTGAAAAAATATGAGTTTACAGAATTAAAAAACCCTAAAAGAGTGACCAAAGAGGGGCAGTTCACCTGCAGGAAAGAGGTCAAGAGCACCGTCCCCGAGTTCTACTTCTGGGACAAGATCATCGAGACCAGGCTCGGCCACCACGATGATGAGCCCAAAGAGAACATCGAAAAGCTCAAGGCCCACACGGGCATGATCATCATCGTCACCCCGGACGGGGACAAGGCCCTGACCTCCGGCGAGACCGGGGTCTTGAGGATACCCTTTCACCAGTTTGTCAAAGAGTCTAAGACCCTGCTAGGGGTAAAGCTGAGACACACTGAGGTCCAGAGCCTGTCAAACAAGCTCAAGAGAAAGCTTTTCTGGAACTAAATTTTTATTCATTATAAAACATTCGCAGAAAAATATGGTAAACAGACCATAGAAAATATCTGCCTCTGAATTCGCCGGTAGATCTTTTGGAGAAGTAGTGTATACAAATAAAAATCATATTATCATTGTCATTGGCCTGGTCGCTAGCGTATTGTTCATCTCCTGCGGCAACAGCATAAAAACTTCATCCGAGTCTGAAAGAGTAAACACGTATTTTGATAAAATGTTTGACCAGTATCTAGACAGACATCCGCAGTATCAGGCCTACCTGGGGATCAAAAAAGACTATGACAGTTGGGACGATATATCACCGGCCGCAGAAACAGTTGAGCTTAAAAAGGCTAAAGCTTCCCTCCAATGGCTAGAAGACTCTGTCGACACAAGGCTATTGGACGATCAGACCCTTTTAAGCTTCAGGCTCTACAAGAAAAAGCTGGAGGATCAGATAGATGGCCACAGATACAGGCTCTACAACTATCCTGTCAATCAGATGAACGGTAAGCAGTCAGGTGTTCCCGCTTTTTTGATTAACATGCACAAGATCACCTCCAAAAAGGATGCCCTGGACTATATAGCAAGATTAAACGGCATCAGGAATCTGTTCGATCAGCTTATTAAAAATATCCTAGAAAGAGAGTCCGCCGGGATCGTTGCACCGAACTATATATTTGACCATGTCCTGAATGACTCAGAGAATGTGATCACTGGTTTTCCACTTGCCGGAAGAGACAGCTGCGCTCTTTTCCTGGACTTCCACGATAAGATAATGAAGCTGGAGATATCATCATCAGAAAAAGATGAACTGCTTGCCCAAAGCAAACAGGCGATCCTGGCGAATGTAAAGCCAGCCTATGAGAGGCTCATTGACCTGGTCAAGAGCCTCATGAGTGCCCACGATGAGGAAGACGGCGTATGGAGACTGGAACATGGAGGCGCCTTTTATGAAAACGCTCTTAGAAGAACAACAACAACGAATATGACAGCCGAAGAGATCCACCAGCTCGGCCTGAAAGAGGTTAAACGAATACATAAAGAGATGAACCTAATTAAAAATAATGTTGGATTTAAGGGTTCTCTTCAAGAGTTCTTTGCGGAACTTAAAGAAAATAATATTTACTACTATCCCCAGACTGAAAAAGGGAAAAAAGATTATATCACTGAGGCAGAAAAGATCATCGAAAGATTCAAACTCAGGCTGGATGAGCTTTTTATTACCAAGCCGAAAGCGGATATGAATGTGAAATCGGTTGAGGCCTTCAGGGAGAGATCTGCTGGCAAGGCCTTCTACCAGAGACCGGCACCGGACGGGTCCAGGCCTGGCACCTACTACGCAAATACCTATAAAATGAGAATGATGCCGAAGTACCAGATGGAGGCCTTAGCCTACCACGAGGGCATACCCGGACACCATATGCAGATCTCGATCGCCCAGGAGCTGAAGGGGCTGCCTAAATTTAGAAAATACGGAGGCTACACCGCCTACACAGAGGGCTGGGGGCTCTACTCAGAGTATCTCCCGAAAGAGCTTGGCTTTTACTCTGACCCGTACTCAGACTTTGGCAGACTGGCGATGGAACTGTGGCGCTCGTGCAGGCTCGTGGTTGACACCGGGATCCACGCAAAAAAATGGACCCGGGAGAGGAGCATTGACTACTACATGGAAAACACACCAAATGATGAGCTGGACTGCGTTAAAATGGTAGAAAGGCACGTGGTCTACCCCTCACAGGCGACCGCATACAAGATAGGAATGAATAAGATCATTGACCTGAAGAATAAGGCGCAGGATAAACTCGGACAGAGGTTTGATATTCGGGACTTTCATGAGACGATTCTATCCAAAGGTGCCGTTCCCCTAAATATTTTAGAGCAGCATGTAGATGAAATGATAAAAGAGAAACTTAATTAAGGTTTAATTGAATTAAGACTTATATATTCGGCCAATGAAAATTACTTTAATACTAACGGCTATTGGTAGCCTCGCGGGATTTGCTTATGCATCTTTTGCCGGCTGCGACCCGTCTGCATGTTTTGCCTCGTCTTCAGCTGGTACATCCACTGTTGTCGGAGCATTTGCGGGCCTGGTTGTGGCGCTGCCAGTAAATTTAAGTCTTAAAAAGAAATAATTAATTTCCCATTTCTGTCAGGGAGTGGGTTATTTAAATCGTTTTAAGATCATCAGGAGCGGTCTCTAGCTAGAGACCCGCCAACCGAGCCCCAAGGCCGCGGTGGCTAGTTCCGGCAAAAGGAAGATGAGCCTAAAATGGAAAAAGATCAACCGCCTGAGATGGCGGTTTTTTCGTTTATAGAACCCAAATTAAAATTTGCAATTAGTGTACCTGTGATCCTAACATCGGCTGTCGATAATTAAGTTTGTCGATCGGTTAGCCAATCTCGTTTTCATCATCAGTGTAGAACTGCGTTCACGCAGAGAAAGGATATGAATATGAGTACACCAAAATCCTCAATCCAAAACAAAAAACCTGGTCTCGGCGGCAGGCTGACGATCAAGCAGCGGCGATTTGTTGATGCCTACATCCGAAACGGCGGAAACGGCACCGGTGCCGTGTTCGATGCCGGCTACGACACGGTCAGCGAAAGATCGGCCCAGGTGATCGCCTCCGAGAACCTGAAAAAGCCTGTGATCATGCTGGCGCTGGAGGAGGCAGGATACCAGGACTGCGGCCTGATAGACACCGAGAGGATCGAAAAGGTGCGCTCTTTCAGTGGAAAGGTCCAGGGGATCGGCACCAGAGAAGATAGGGCAGCCTTTTTGACCAGTGTCTATGAGAACGAGTCGCACCCGATCGGGGCCAGGCTCAAGGCGGCGGAGCTGGTCTGTAAGATGTACGGCGACTTTCTAGAGAAGGTGGTGATCCAGGAGAAACCGGTAGAGAGGCCTGTCATTTACTTTAATCTTGGGGATGATGAATAGATACACGCTCGGTTGTTTTTATCTAGAAATGGCACGTAAGTTCTTAGCAGATATCCACACGTATTTAGGATATAGTTTCACGGGGCCGTAGCTCAGCTGGGAGAGCGCCTGGATGGCATCCAGGAGGCCGTCGGTTCGAACCCGTCCGGCTCCACAGTTTTTTTCTGAAACCAGAGAGGAGTATGCCATGGACATGTTTATCAAAGTCGTCAGAGACAACTACGCCAATTTTGAGGGCCGGGCCAGGAGAAATGAGTTCTGGATGTTTGTCCTGATTGCGTCGGTCATTAGCCTTGGCACGTTTGTGGTCGATGGTCTCCTCTTTCCGGGAAAATTATTGATTACGAACCTGTTCTCGCTGGCGATATTAGTGCCCAATGTCGCCGTCAGCATCAGGAGGCTGCACGATACAGGCAAAAGCGGCTGGTGGCTGCTTCTTATTGTTGCATTTCCTTTTGGGCTCATAGCACTGATCGTTTTACTTGCGCTGGACAGCAACATCGGCGACAACGACTACGGCCCCTCAGACAAGTACCCGCATGCCAACGACAGCGAGGATGACTTTATGCTAGGCGAAGAGGAATAGGATAGCCAGCTAGATCTAAAAAAACCCTGCCGTGCGGGGTTTTTTTATAGAATCAAGAGGCCAGATGATAAGAACCATCACACAGGCGGCAGCATTTTTTATGGTCCTTGGGACTCTCACGGCAGAGCGGCAGATTGAGGGTCTGGTGTCTGACAGTGCCACAGGCCAGCCGATCGAGGGCGTAAACATTTCAGCAGAAAAGGGCGCATCCGGAACGTCGACAGACAAAGAAGGAAGATTTAGCCTGGCGGTTGCCAGCGCGGAAACGATCCTCATTGTAGAGCACATCGCCTACGAGAGGTCATTGGTAACCGTCAGGCCCTCAGAGACCGAGCTTATGGTTATGCTCAGCCCGAAGATCATCCCCCTGTCGGAGCTGAACGTTTTGGGCGAAACCGGCCGTGGCGAGTTCAGCCAGCTTGAGACCAAGAACATGGTCACCGATATCAAGGTCAACGACATCTCCATCCGCGGCTATTCTGACATCGGCGACGTGCTCTTAAACGAGGAGTCTGTCTTGATATCTGAGACATCGACCGGGGAGAAGACCGTATCCATCCGCGGCGCACGTCAGGAGGAGATGGTCTACATGTACGACGGGGTCCGGATGCACAACGGCGGCAGAAGATCGCTCGACCTTTCCATGTTTGACTCTGGCGGCCTGGAGGCGGTCGAGCTTTTGCGGGGCGGCCACGAGAACGGGGCAGGCTCGTCCGGGACGATCAACTTTGTGCCCCAGCTTGCCTACGCTACCGGTGCCACCTTTTTCCAGAGGTTTGGGACCTACAACACCGGAAACTATTACACCGGTTTCAGCCTCGGAAACGGCTCTATTTCCTTTGGATTTGGACAAGGTGAGGGCAGGGCCCGCCAGTTCTATGAGAGCGCCGAGAGCGCCGATATTCTAAGAGACAACAGCGGCCAGACTGTCACCGCCGGCTATAGGCCCCTTTCCGGCACAGAGCTCAAATACTACCAGGTCAAAAGCGACAGGGTCTATAACAACTACTACACCGGCGACTCGATCGGATCCAGGCTCCTGGTGAACACGGTCAAGCTGGAGCAGGACGCGGGCAGACTGGGGCAGGTGGAGGTCTATGTCTCCAGCCAGAGCGCAAGCGGAGAGGACGAGACCAGCCAGCTTCAGACAGACCGGGACGACAGCCAGGTGATCACCGGAATCAACTACCTGCTGCCGGTGGACAATGCCTATGTCGAGCTTTTCCTCAGCAGGTCTCTAAAGGCCGCGGACTGGACCACGTCGGCCGGAGACATCTCCCTGGAGAGGGAACACATCTCCGCCTCCGGGGTCTTCGGACTTAGCCAGGAAAAGACAAAAGACGGGCCCGAGATAAAAGATTTTGTTGTAAACATAAACTCAAATATTGTTGAAGAAAATACAGGTATTGAAAGTAATATATTAAAAGGAATCTCATCCTGGAACGAGACCGGGGCCACGGCCGCAGTATCCGCCTGGGACCATTCGGACAATACAATCTTATATTTATTTGCGAATATCGGAAATAATTTCCGGGTGCCGAGTATTGCCGAAAGGTATGCCCACGCGCTTAGGCCTGAGACCTTTCAGGAGGATACGCTTTTGACCGAGTACAAGATCATGAAGGAGGCCGGGCTCAAGCTCAGTTCAAGGGACCCGGAGGCGAGTCCGAGTTTTACTGGGTCGATGTCCTATTTCCACTACGGCTACACCAACAAGATCAAGACGATCCAATACAGCGGCACCCCGCTGCAGTTTCCCCTGAACTTCGGCAGCGCCTACATATCCGGCCTGGAGCTGAACATGCAGGTCTACACGCCAGGCAAGATACTCGGATACAGGTCGGTCTACTCGTCCTATAACTTTTCAGACCAGTTGACCTTTCCGATGCAGCCGTTGACCATCGCAAGGCACAATCTTATTTTAAATCTAGGCCCTCTCACAGCAAGAATAGGGCTCAAGACCGAGGGCAGCAGGGTCGTGACCACGGTCGACGAGGGCGGCTCTCTGGTGGATAACTATCTCAAGGACCAGACCTCTTTGGATGTGAACGTCTCCTTCCGCATAAAATTCAGGGACACAGCCGCCAGCGTTGGCATCTTCGGCCAGAACATAAACGATGACTCTCAGGCGCTTGAGGGCATCTCAATCTATGACAAAAGGGTCTACCTGAGTATGGGGCTGGAGTGGAGATAAAAAGGAACACAATCGCCCTTGTTTTCCTTTTCTTTTGGGCCTGCACATCGAACCCCTTTTGGGAGGATCAGCCCACAAAGAAGCTAAACATTAGCGGAACCGTTACCCTCGAAAACAGGGAAACCGATGTCCCCGTATATGTCTGGATCGAGGATTTAGGTCTCAGCGGCTACACCGACGCCGATAGTAAGTTCTCGATAGACATCTCCGGCCTTGAGACCGGAGACGGCAGCTTCACCGGGAACGTGCGGATTTTCTACTATGTTCACAACTATTTATCCCAGCACTCGATCCTGAATATCGCAGGCGGCAGGCTCGCCTCCAGCCAAACAGATTTTGACCAGGACGGGATCCTCCTTCAGCCGGTAGTACTAGAAAAGCTGGCCTCGTTTGATCTCAACTGTGACAACAGCTGGCACAGGGCCGCAGGTGACAGCCTCAGGGTCAAACTGAAGATCAGCATAATGGGCCATGATATAGGCATCCTCTCCAACGTAAAAAGCATTGACCATGACTACATCCCATCTGGCCTGATGTTTTACCTGAGCCCTCAGGAAGAGATCTACTTTGACCAGAATAATATCGACTTCCTGAAGCAATATGATCTTGAATCTGGAACACTGGCCACATGGACCTTTACGATCGGCCCTGATGATCTGACAGCCCCATCTGGTGACTATTATATTCGCCCCTGGTTTGTTATCCTCCAGGATCATGTCCCGGATGCTCTGTTTCAAAGCCTGGGCATTGAAGATCTCGAAACGATCAGCCGTGACCACCTGATCCTGCCGATCGATATGGCTGACAAAAGCATTTCCCTGGACTAGACCGCAATTAATTAAAATATTGTCTAAAACAAATAATCTAGTTTCCATAAGTTCATAGGTTAAATATTGAGTAAATGGAGAGAAAATGGCAGAAAATGTAATTGAATTTAACGATCAAAATTTTGATTCTGATGTGCTAGAAGCAGGAACGCCTGTGCTCGTAGACTTTTGGGCAGTATGGTGTGGACCCTGCAAGGCAATTGCTCCCATTGTTGAAGAAATAGCGAATGATTATAGCGGAAAGGTAAAGGTTGGTAAGATGGACGTTGACCGTAATAATCAGGTGGCCATGAGATATGGCATTCGCAGCATCCCAACGTTGTTGGTCTTTAACAATGGTGAGGTCGTGGATCAAGTAATCGGTAACGTAGGAAAGGAAAGTATCGAGAGTATGCTAAACAAGGCTCTCTCGTAATGCTTGTTTATTAATTTTCATGCATAGGAAAGTAATTATAATCGGCTCGGGCCCTGCTGGATTAACCGCAGCAGTCTATGCAGCCCGTGCCAATCTAGAGCCGCTCGTTTTTGAAGGCTCTCAGCCTGGTGGTCAGTTGACCATAACCACAGACGTAGAAAACTTTCCGGGATTTCCGGATGGGATCATGGGGCCAGAGCTGATAGAGCATATGAGAAAGCAGGCGGTACGTTTTGGTGCTACATGTGAGTACAAGACGGTGGACAGGGTTGACCTATTAAGCAGTCCTTTTACCATCTGGGTAAAAGATGAAAAATACACGGCGGACACTATTATCATTTCCACCGGTGCTTCCGCGCGTTTATTGGGGCTGGACTCTGAGAAAGAGTTGATGGGCTATGGTGTGTCTGCGTGTGCTACCTGTGACGGTTTCTTTTTCAAGGAGAAAGAGGTCTTGGTTGTGGGAGGCGGTGACTCAGCAGCAGAGGAGGCAGTCTTTTTAACAAAGTTTGCGTCCAAGGTTACGATCATTCACCGGAGAGATGAGCTGAGAGCGTCTAAGATCATGCAGGATAGGGTCTTTGATAACAAGAGTATTGAAATCATGTGGAACAGCAGCCTGGATGATATTAGTGGAACCAAAGAATCTGGAGTAACCGGAGCGATCATAAAAGACACGGTCTCGGGCGATACGAAAAAGATCAGCTGTGATGGGGTTTTTATGGCAATCGGTCACATACCCAATACGAGTGTTTTCAAGGGTCAGTTAGATCTAGATGATAAAGGATATATAATTACAAAACCTGATAGTACCTATACAAATATTCCAGGTGTTTTTGCCTGTGGAGATGTGCAGGACCAGACCTATAGGCAGGCAGTAACGGCCGCGGGTACTGGGTGCATGTCTGCTATTGACGCAGAACGCTGGCTGGAAGAGAATTAATAGGCTGCATTACATACCTTTCCTCAACCTTTTTTAGTTTGGAGGTATATAATGAATGAAGTAAAAAGATTAATATTTAAAGTAGATGGCCTAAAAAAAAGCTACGGCTCTTTTGAAGCGCTTAACATTAAAAAGTTAGACATACACCCTGGGACGATATACGCAATCGTAGGCCCACCGGGCTCAGGAAAAACAACGCTGTTAGAGATATTGTCTGGGTCTATTAAACCATCTTCCGGGAGTTTGTTTTTTGAGAATGATCCATATGAAACAAACTGGCTCGGTAAAACGATAAAGCACGATGAGATCTTTTATAATTATGGGTATGAGGAGTTTGGCTCAAGGCTTGCTGTAGGTAAAATTATCAGCAAACTCTATGGTAAAAAGTCAAACATATTAATGAAGCGGCACTTTAGCAGCTCAAGGTTTAAGCATTTGTGGGGTAGGCCAATTTCAAATCTTACAAAAGGTGAGCTGCACTGGGTCGGCATGGTATTATCACTAGAGAGCGACCCCAGAGTCTTACTTATTGATGAGTATGGGGTTTACCTTACCAACTCTATGGAAAAAGAATTTCGTAACCAATTGCAAAAAATGAACCGTAGACTTGGTACGACCATCATTGTTAGCTCACCTAATGAGGCGGTAGTGAAAAATTTTGCCTCGGTCATTATTTTCTTAGACAATGGTCATATTTCAAAGATTCGTTCTAGGTCTAACCGCCAATCTAAAAGGTCGGGTAAACCAGATAAGCGAAGAAGAAGCAGGAATAATTCTGGTAGAAGGAAACGAAACTATAATGTAAAACATAAGAAATCAGGTAATAATTAATAATAATACGATATACAGATAATGCAGCTAAATATTAACACTCTCTTAAAAGACTATAGTAAGAAAAATATATTGGTTATTGGTGATATTATATTAGATGAATATGTATATGGAAAAGTCGACCGCATATCTCAAGAGGCGCCGGTTCCTATAGTTTCAATAGACCACCAAGAGTTTAAGCCAGGAGGCGCTGCAAATGTGGCACTTAACCTGTCAGGCTTAGGCACAAAGGTGACTTTAATGGGTATCGTTGGAAAAGACAAAAGCCAAACAGAGTTGAATAAGTGTTTTACTAGCCAAGATAATGTAAATAATCAGATCATTGAGTGTGATACCAGGCCTACAAGTATTAAGACCAGGATCATTGCAGATGGGAGGCAAATTGCAAGACTGGATAGTGAGGTAACTAAAGAAATTTCTGATGAATATATTTCCCTATTGATTGAAGCTTTCAATAATAATTGCAATGATGTTGATGGTATTATTATCCAGGATTATAACAAAGGGCTCTTAACCCAAAAGCTTATCAAGCATATTACTGGGCACGCACGTGATAAGAGCATCCCTGTTTATGTTGACCCGAAGTATAATAATTATCAATCGTATAAAGGTGTCAGATTGTTTAAACCCAATCTGGTAGAATACCAAACCATAGCAAAAAATGAAAAATTTGGATCGCTTCCAGAGTCTGGTTTTAATTTTAAGAAGTATATGAATACTGATATATTGCTGCTCACGCTTGGTCCTGATGGTATGTCACTATATTATAATGATAGCCATGAATCCATCCCTACTAAAGCGAGGAAGGTTTATGATGTATCTGGCGCAGGCGACACGGTTATTGCAACCTTTGCGATTAATGATGTCTGTGGTTTAAATCCTCTAGAATCATCTATAATATCCAACCTTGCTGCTGGAAGAGTGTGTGAAGAAATTGGTGTATGTCCGATCAATATAGATTCATTGAAAGATATCTTCTCTCATCACTATAACACGGACTAGTATATGGTTTTAAATAAAAAGAAAATGATGCTTTATAAGTTTTTTTTCTTTTTGTTTACTACGATTATTTTATCCCAGCCAAGGGCAAAGTACAGACCATTCGATTGGCTATTGTTTAAAGAGCCTGGAAATATAAATGCGTTATCAGAAGGTTATGAATATTTATATATTGCCACCAGTCATGGCGGCATATACAGATACAGCCTTTACAGTAATCAGTATGATTTTCCCATTACGACCGCACAGGGCTTGAATAATAATAACATCACCAGTGTACACTTTGATCATAATACGGGTATTATCTGGGCCTCTTCTCCAGGGTTTATGCAATACTCTTATACCAGGGAAGGTGACTGGAGACTGATTGACTTTATTGACTTGGGATTGACCACGAAAGATAGAATCAGCCGAATCGGTAATTCTGAGAATTATGTGTGGGCACAGGCTAATGCGGTATATATAAAAATGGATAAGTCTTCCGGAATATTATCTGGAATATATCCCAGACCGGATGAGCTGAATATTAAATGGAGCAGCGATAAATACTTAATGCAGAATGAGATTGGTGATATAGTAAATAATTATACTATAATGTCAGGGTGGATGGTATCTGGCTCTCAGTTTATTGACAACTATGGAAGGTATATTGATATTACCAGCGGTCTAATTGGTTCGCATAACGATGTTTGGATAGGAAGCTCTGATGGTACACTTTTTCATGGAAATAAAACGATGGAGGCCATATTCCCTACAGAGTTTGGAATCAGGGGTTCAAACATTAATGCTTTATTATTTGATGATAATAAGCTATGGATAGGATCAAAAGATTATGATATAGGAAGGGGGATAACCAGGCTCAATACGAATAACTTTCAGGCAGACCATTATGACTTTGATATTACGGTAAACATGAGTCTAACAGAGGTGCACTCCATTTATAATTATGATAGTGATCTATGGCTAGGAGGAAACGGTGTAGTTCTGGTTCTTGATAAAGATGAAAATTATTGGAGGACATTAGGAGAAGATAGGGGGATCCCAAATAGTGATGTAACATCTATGGTGGGTGACTCTAACTATGTTTGGATAGGATCTTATTATGGCATTAGACAGATAGACAGGACAACTAGAAGAGAAGAGCCTATGGGTTTTGAATACCTATTCTACAATCATCCAGTTCATGATTTAGATATTAATGAATATGGGGTTTGGATTGCTTCAAGAACGGGGATCTATGTGTATGATAAAAATAATCCTCAAATAAGGGACGCACTTTCTTTAGGTATTTCTTACCTGGATTTCCCTGTGTCAAGGGTAACTTCCATCTACCAGTATAAAAATATTCTATATTTTGCCACAAATATTGGTGTGATTACATTTGATTTAGATGAACAAATATGGGATATGTTGATATCTGCTGCAGAGTATAAAGGGTTAATTGTTTCAGATATGTTGGTAGTTGGAAAATTTTGCTTCATAGGCACTGATCAAGGTCTTTTTAGAATAAACCTTAAATCACACCGTGTTAGAGAATATAATTTTGATTTCATTGGTTCTGTGAATGCTTTAGAATATATGGATAAATTTATCTGGATGGGAACCAGTGAAGGTTTAATAAGGTTTAAATGGAGAAAAGATCTTTGAAATATTTAGCTATATATATCATACTTTATTTTATTACCAATATTGATCCTCTATTAGCACAGCGGTCAAAACGAAATCAAAATATGAATAATGTTGGTCAATACAGTTTGGTATCCTTTTCCAGACCAAGTTCAAAAGATTCAATAAAGGTCACTGCATTTATAGAAATTCCATTTAGTAGCATACAGTTTGTAAAAAGAAAAAATGATTTTGTTGCCTCCTATGATGCTTCTATTATACTGCAGGATGATGAAGGAAAACAATTATTTAGAAGGATGTGGTCTGATTCCATAGTAACAAAAGACTATATTCATACACAATCTAGATTAAGATCAAGGAAGCACCATACAAACTTTAATATAGGAAAAGAAAAATATCTACTTTTATCTGAGTTGTACGATAAAGACACAAGAAAGAAAGGAAGTAAGAAGAAAAAATTAGATTTTAGAAAACAGAAAAAGATTCCTTCGTTAATGGAACCAATAATGATTACAGATCTAAAAGGTGAGTGGGGTTTTAAAACTGATGAATTTCCAATTCTAGGAAAAAAGATTACAAATATTGATAAAGGGCTTACCATTAATATATCTGGATTTGTGGATGATTCACCATATTCTATCAAAGTGATTATAAATTCAAACAGTGATGAAAAAGAACTTCCGGTAATAAATAATAGTACTGAGATTGGTTTTTTCAATCATAGAGTAATAATAGGAAAGAAATACCTTCAACATCTTAGTATTAATATTGAAATAGTACTAACACAATCAAAACAAGTAAAAAAAGTTGAAAAAAATATTTTGATCTATAGACCTGGCATCTCAGGCTATGTAAAGAATATTGAAAACTCTTTTCGGCAAATGAAATATATACTCACAAACAGTGAGAGGAATGATGCAAAAGGTAAAAAAGGAAAAGATCTAGAAAATATTTTTTTAGAATATTGGAAGAAAAGAGATCCTACGCCAGATACAAGTTTAAACGAATTAATGGAAGAATATTACATAAGAGTGAACTATGTTAATGAGTATTTTAATATGTCATGGAAAGAAGGGTGGGAAACAGATTTTGGAATGATTTATATATTGTTTGGTCCACCAGACCAGATACAGAGATCAAACACAAATAGTTCTAACACGTCTGTTTATCAGGTTTGGTATTATAACCGTATCAATAAAGAATTTGTATTTAAAGATCAAAATGGGTTTGGTGATTTTAGACTAGACCGCCCTTTTATTGGTTCAAATTATTAACTATATATTATTAAATAAAATAAAGCTATAATACTAATCGTAAGTAGATTAACCATATAGAAAACAATGAATTAGTAATAAGATGAACAAAAATTCACTATCAGGAATAATTAACTGGATTTCAGGTGATATAGCGATCGATTTGGGTACAGCTAATACGCTTATATGGCTAAAAGGCAAGGGCGTTGTGATCAATGAGCCATCGATAGTAGCCAGGACTATTCATGATGATAATATTGTTGCTGTCGGAGATGAAGCCAAAGCGATGCTAGGCAGAACTCATAGAGACCTTGAGACAATTAGGCCACTACAAGATGGCGTGATCGCTGATTTTAAAATGACAGATGGTATGCTGCAAGGGTTCATAAATAAGATAAATTTTAGTAGGATGGCTAGGCCTAGGATGGTTATCTGTGTCCCATCTGGCGTTACTGAAGTTGAAAGAAGAGCTGTAAAAGACTCTGGTGAACGTGCAAATGCTAGAGAAGTTTATCTGATAGAAGAACCGGTAGCTGCAGCAATAGGAATTGGGCTAGATATTAGTCAGCCAATCGGTAATATCATTGTTGATATAGGAGGTGGCACCACTGAAATAGCAGTTATTTCATTAAATGGTGTTGTTACTAAAGAAACGATTCGCATTGCTGGTGATGAAATGGATGAATCTATTTTACAATGGTTTAGGAATGAGCATAAACTTGAAATAGGCTTAGGTATGAGTGAATCAATAAAAAAATCTGTTGGTTCAGCGATGCAAATGAGTACAAAGACTATTTCAGTTAGAGGAAGAGATCTGGTATCTGGAATTCCTAAAACTATAGAAGTTAGTTCAGATGAAATTCGTCAGGCGCTTAAAGACCCTGTAAATGCAATCGTAGAAGCAGTAAAAAGATGTTTAGAACAAACGCCACCAGAATTAGCAGCAGATATACTTGAAAGAGGAATTATTGTAGCTGGTGGTGGAAGTCTATTGAAAGGTATAGATCAAATCATTAGAGAGAGGACTAATGTCCCAGTTAATGTTGCAGAAGATCCTTTATTATCAGTCGTAAGAGGAACGGGTTTGGTTTTGGAGAATCTTAAAAAATATGAGGCTGTACTTCTTTAAGGGTTGTTCATGCGCAACCTAATTTTATTTATAATTAAAAACAAAGATCACTTTGTTTTTTCATTAGCACTAATCCTTTCTTTTGTTCTTTTGTTTAATAATAAGAATGATAAAATGAGTGTGCTTCGTGGATTTGCAACTGATATTGTATCATTTTTATCAACTCCAATGGTAAAAGTAAAATCTTTGGCAATAGTAAGTGAAGAAAACCAATACTTAAGAGAAAAAAATCTCCAACTAAATTTGGAATTAGAATCAATATTATATGCTGCAGATGAAAATAAAAAATTAAGACAGTTGCTAGATTTTAAAAGAGAAACTCAACTAAATATTCTACCAGCTAGAATTGTTAACAAAGGTGTTCAGACAAATTTACATTCTTTAACAATTGATGTGGGGCTATCTGACGGATTATTACCTAATCAAGCAGTTTTAACACCTGAAGGTATCATTGGAAAAACAATTCAAGCAGGTCAGACTTCTTCATTAGTTCAATCAATCTCAGATAATAACTTTCGATTAAGCGTTAGAATTATGCCTAGTGGAGCGGTAGGTATACTTAGATGGCACAATAATAATATGTGTAAAATTTATGAAGTGCAAAAAAATGTTGAGATTAATATTGGAGATAGAGTTATTACCTCTGGGTTTAGTAAGATATATCCACCTAAACTTCCGGTTGGTACTGTATCAGGCGTTTATGATGAACGCGGAAGTTATCAAAAAGTGGTAAATGTAGAAATACAAAGTGATTTTGAATCCATCCAGAATGTTTTTGTAGTAATTGATCATAATTATGATATTAATTAAATATTCCATAATAGTTTTTATAGTATTTGTTTTTCAAATATGGGCCTCAGAATTTTTTACTCTAGGAACAATTGACCCAGATTTTTGTATTATAGTTCTTACCTATATTTCGATCAAAGACGGTAGATTTACTGGGGTTTTAACTGGGTTTTTCATGGGCTTAATCATTGATCTTTCATCAGGTTCAAACCAATTTTTTGGTTTAACCCCATTAGTATATACGTCTACAGGGTATTTTTGTGGATTTCTAAATGGAAAGAATGAGAAATTAAATAAAACTTATTTTACATTAATCTGGGTATCTATTGTTTTATGTCAGTTTTTGTTATTTAGTTTGGTTGCTTATCAAGACTATTTAATTCAGGATCCATTTATATTTTTTATTAAATGGATATCTACATCAATGTACACGCTTACTTTTTTAGGTATCTTACAGGTTATGATACCAATATATAAATTATCATAATTTTTTATGCTCAAATCTGATAATATTGTTTCACACAAACAGTACCAAGTGGCTAGGATACTATCTTGGGTTATGATTATAATATTAATTATCAGATATTTTCAAATTCAGATAATTGAACATGAAATCTATAGGCTAAAATCAAATACAAATAGAATTCGAAAAGTCACTAAAAATGCTCCCAGAGGTTTAATTTTAGATAGATTTGGTGAGATTCTTGTTGATAATTATCCGGTTTATGTTTTAACAGCAATACCAGGAGAAATGAATAATAAAGGAATGCAATTCAATCTTATAGCAAATTACATAGAATCTGATTCAAGTATTATTCATTCAAATTATAAAAAATACTATAGAGGACGTTTCGTGCCCACTAGACTAGCAAAAGACATAAATTTCTTACAATTAAGTAACCTCGAAGAAAATAAATTAAATCTCGAAGGAGTTTATTATGACCAAATACCTGAAAGATATTACCCAAATGGTGTAAGGGCACCTCATTTATTTGGTTATGTAAAAGAAATAGACAGAGTGATTAGGAAAAATCTTAATAATAAACAATTATATGAACTTGGTGATTTAGTCGGCTGGTCTGGTTTAGAAAAACAGTATGAAAGCTATCTTATGGGAAAGCGTGGAACATATTTTTTTGAAGTAGATGCTTCTGGGAGGGAAGTTGGACCAGCATTAGAGTTGGTTGATACTAGACCTGACCCAGGTTTTAATATCCAGACAACAATTGATCTTGATCTACAAATATTTATTGAAAAATTATTAGAAAATAGAAGAGGTGTTATCCTTGTTGGTAAGCCTGAAACCGGAGGAATATTAGCTGCTGCTAGTGCACCGGATTATTCACCTGATTTATTTACTGGATTAATGACCAAGGCTGAATGGAGATCTATTAAAGAGGATCCAAATACTCCTCTAATCAATAGATATATACAAGGTAAATATATTCCTGGATCGATAGTAAAAATGATTACCCAGATTGCAATATTAAAATATGGAAGCTATGATTTAAATATGAGTCATTATTGTTCAGGTTTTTACCAGTTTGGTGATAGGATTTATGGGTGCTGGGTAACTGATGGGCATGGTAATGTGAATATGACTCAGGCAATGTCATATTCTTGTGATGTATTTTTTTATAAAGCAGTTCAGCAAATTGACATTGATCATCTATACAGTGTTTTTACGGAATTTGGATTTGGAAGAAAAACGAATATTGATATACCTAATGAAGCAATTGGTTTAGTTCCAAATAAAGATTACATGTTTAGACGATATGGTAAATATGGTTGGAGTAGAGGTGCATTATTAAACTTAGCAATTGGGCAAGGAGAACTTCTTGTAACTCCAATTCAAGTATTAAATTATATTAATCTAATTTCTACCAAAGGTGAATCTCCAAATTGTCATTTTGTTTTGGTTGATAACCTACCAAATAATTCTAAACCTGAATTAGAAGCCATAATATGGCAACAAGTTCATAATGGTATGAGGTCAGCAATAATTGATGAAAAAGGTACAGGGAAAAAATCTAATCCTAATATTGATGGATTAAGTATTTATGGAAAAACAGGCACTGCAGAAAATCCACATGGTGATAATCATGCATGGTTCACTGGCTGGGGAGAATACCTTAATGAGAAATATTCTATTGTAATATTGTTAGAGAATGCAGGGTCTGGAGGAGGAATTGCTGCACCATTAGTAAACAAAATATTTAAAGAAATGATCAATAATAATTTTGTTACTCTAAAATGATTTTTTTAAAAAAACTGAATATTCATGATGCTCCATGGATGATTTTATATTCAGCATTGTTTTTAAGTTTTATTGGCTTAATTGCATTAAATAGTATATCACATCAAAATACAACCATAATTCAAAACCCTTTTTATAAACAATTATTTTTTTTATTTATTGCCCTTTTTAGTTTTTCTTTTTCTTTTATTACACCTAAATATATTATTCATAAATATGCATTTATAATATATGGAGTAGGTATTTTTATAGTCATTCTTCCATTTTTTGGAAGTGCGCATGCGGGTACTTATAGATGGCTAAATGTTGGTCTTCCATTTAATTTTCAGCCAAGTGAGTTTGCAAAAATATTTTCAGTAATCGCATTAGCTAGATATCTATCAGATAATAATCTAAAAATCCAAAAGTTTAACTCAATAATTTTACCTATTCTTATTGCATTATTTCCAGCTTTGATTGTATTAAATCAACCTGATTTAGGTACGGCTTTGGTAATGCTGAGTATTGTTTTTCCTATGCTTTATTGGGCTGGAGCGAGACCTTTTTATTTATTTTTATTAATAGCTCCTATTTTATCAATACTTACTGCATTTAATGTTATATTATTTTCAATATGGGCATTTATAATAGCCATTGTTATTTTTTATGCTAGAACAAAGATTATAACGGGTATTGGATATTTCTTTGGTAATATCTTTTTTGGATTATTTGCTCGTCCAATTTGGGATATGTTAAATCCATATCAACAAAATAGAATAATAACATTCATATATCCAGAAAATGACCCACTTGGTGCGGCATATCAGATCATACAAAGCAAAACAGCTATAGGTTCAGGTGGTTTTTTTGGTAAAGGTTGGGGTTATGGGACTCAAACTCATCTCAAGTTTCTACCTGTTCAAGAATCTGATTTTATATTATCTGTAATTGGAGAAGAATTGGGTTTTATTTTAATAGCAATCATACTAATAACTTTTGGATATTTATTAAATACTATAATTAGATATTCATTTCTATCCAAAGATAAATTTTCGAGTCTTATTTTATTAGGTCTTGGATCTATTATTTTTGCGCATGTATTTGTTAATACGGCAATGACAGTAGGATTAATTCCTGTAAAAGGTTTACCTCTTCCTTTTATATCTGCTGGAGGTACTTTTCTGGTTACAAGTTATGTTATGGTTGGCTTGATTATGAGGTTTAGTATTCATTATTCAGATTAATTTATAAGATATTGTTGTTCTTCTTATTATCGGGTAAATTAAGTGCACTATAATCCTTAAAAAATATCGGTGATTATATATGACAAAAACATATACACTATTATCTATTGTATTTTACTTGGCCTTATTTCTAATAGGTAGCGTAAACGCTCAGAATTCCAAAAATTATGATAAGGAACTAAGAAGATTAAATGCAAAAATAGATCGAGTTAGAGTCTTGGTTGATTCTCTAGAATTCAATGACCGTCTTTTATTGCCTGAGCTAATGGCAGCCTTTAGACAAGCGGTAAGCAGTAAATCTCAACAAGATTCTATAACCGTTGTTCTAATGAAACGTATTAATACATTGAATAACAAAATCGCAAAACTTGAAAATCAAGCAAAATTTATGGATAGTACTTCTCTTGAGATTTATAATAAACTAGTAATGATAGAAAATAAAATTGTGACATTAACGAATAGTTACAATGAAATGTCTAAGATGAAATCTGGAAAATCCACTAATCTTGAACCTCAATTTAATGCTGCTAAATATAAAAAACATTACATGAAGAGCTTAGGTCATTTTCAAAACCAAGAATATGATAGTGCAATAAAAGGTTTTTCAGAACTAGTAACTTCGGATGCTACAAATGATTTAGCAGATAATTGCCAATACTGGTTGGCCGAGTGTTACTATTCAAAGAAAGATTTTAAAAGAGCTATTGGTGAGTTCACCAAAGTTTTTAACTATGCTGGTACAGATAAAGATGATGATGCTCAGCTTAAACTTGGATTAGCATATCAGAGTATGGGAAGTATTGAAAAAGCTAAGGAAGAATTTCAGCGCCTTATAGATTATTTTCCTGGAAGTGAATATTATCCAAAGGCTAAAGATGCGTTGAGAAAATTAGCCTTAGACTGATAAGATTATTTATTCAATTTCATAATAAATGTCAAAGAAAATATATTTTAGTACTACAGAGATTATTCCTTTTGCGAATGTATCAAGTATAGCAGGTTTTTCTACAAATATTCCTACAAAGTTACAAGAACTTGGACATGATATTCGTACTATACTGCCTAAATATGGTTTTATAAGTGAAAGAAAATATATTCTTAGAGAGGTAATCAGACTTAGAGAGATACCTTTTGAGTTTTGTGGAACAGAAGCTATTGCTAGTGCAAAGAGTGCATTTATTCCTAAGACAAGGGTGCAAGTCTATTTTCTTGAAGATGAGTATTGGTTTAAACCATTAACAAATCTGTTATATAAATCTAAAAATGGAAGAGTTTTGACTGATAATTCGAAGCGTTATTCATATTATTCTAAGGCAGTTATTAGTACTTTGCCGCATCTATTTTGGGTTCCTGATATCTTTGTTTGTAATGGATGGCAGTCAGCACTAATTCCAAATATCTACAAAGAACATTATGAAGGTATTAATGAATTTTATAATGATATTAAAACTATTTTAGTCATACATGATTTAGATGGATACTCAGCAATAAAAAAATCAGAATTGTTAGAGATGGGTATCAATGTTCACCCAAATATAAAAGGGAACAAACTGAATATATATGATGTTGCAAGTTATAGTGCGGATGCCATACTAATAATTGATAGGCCAGGAAAGAAAATATCCACAAAATTGCTTAATAAAAGTGCTTTTAAGGATAATAAAAAGAAAGTTACTATATTTGATGAGAAGAATACTGAGGAAATTGATTATACCCACATTACGAATTCCTTGGACCAAATTATCTCTGATCTCACTTCAAAATAAGCAAACAATAATAGCAAATTATTTAATGTATTTTACTAGATCAATATCTATTATAGGTTTGTCTAGTATTTTGTTTTTTGTTTTAAATTGTTCGGAAGAACCAATTCAAACAGATTTATCAAATAATAGTCAGTCCTTAGATACTCTTTCTTTGGCTGATATATCAGGTTTTACTTATCAGATTTCTCCAGAGATTAGTTCATATCAAAAGTTATATGTTGGTAATAATAATAGCTTTTCCTTCCCTATGTCACTTTTAAAATTTCCATCAACTGGTTGGGATACATTTTTAGACTCATCAGTAACGATTGACAGCATATTTTTAAAGGTTTATTCTGGTGACAGCCTGATCAATAGTGACTTAAATCTTGTGTTACATTTTTCACCAGACTCAGTTTTTAGTGAAATAAATAGTTATGTAAATCAATTTAGTGATATTGGTCTTTCTCAATGGACTAATTTGGGTGTCCCAAATGTTAGCATTATCTCTGATACTTCAGACACTATCAGTCATTTTCAAGAGTTAATAATGAACTGGGAATTATCTGATTTAATAAATACACTAATCGATACTACAATTTCTGATAGAACCTTTTCTTTATCATTTTCAGAAAATATGGATAGTACTTTTATAGAGCTATATAGCCGGGAATACAGTTCAGGTGATTTAGATCCCAAGATTGAAGTTTATTATCGATCTGAACAAGAATCAGTTATTGATACGCTCACAAGAATTATTTATGTTGCTGAAGACATATCAACAATAGAAAATCCACAGTTAAGCGAATTATCATCTAATTCAATCATATTAAGCAGGGGTAGAGGTTATAGATCAATAATAAATATTCCATTTGATTCTTTGTCACTGCCACCATTTTCTGTTATTCGATATGCTCATCTATTTTTATATCAGAAAGATGACTCATTGGAGTCATTCAACATAAGGATGGAACCATTAAATCAAAATATAGATTCAATAGCTTTAATTTTCGATTCAGATCCATATGAAAATTTAGGAGCTCACTATTCAAACTCTGAAACTGCGGAGGGAAAACTTCAGATATCTCTCAAATCATATTTTCAATCAATATTAATGGTTGACTCATTGAAAAATGTAGGAATGAAATTTTCTTCTAGTATAAATAATAGTTTATTTGATAGTGTTGAATTTGATTTAAGTAACGATAAGAACAGAGTTGATATTTTATATGTATCCCCTTAAAAATTTAATTCAGATACTCTTATTCATCTCTTTTAGCGTTGCCCAGGGCCCGGCGAATAGTTTTGGGATAGGCAATTATCAAAAATGGAGTTCTCCATCTCAAGGTGGTATTGGTTCAGTGGGCCTTGTCCCATCATTTCAGTATAATGTATCATTGTCAAATCCAGTGACCTGGTCGAATCTTAAGTTTACACACTTATCAGTCTCGTATAATGGCTTAGAATCAAAAATAGTAAAAAATAATGCTAATAACGGTTTCTCTAATCTTCAGTCTGCTCAACTAATTATACCTGTAAAACAAAAACATGCATTTGGCATAGAGCTACACCCCTACTCTTATCAACAGATTATTTTATCTGATACAGCATACAATGACATAATAGCTTTTGAAGACACTGTCTCTATTCAAAAGAAATATGAGCAGTCAGGAGGTATAATGGCATTGGATTTATCATTGTCCTCCTCATTGTTTAAAGGTAATAATATAGGTTTTAAAATGCAGTTATTATTTGGTTCTTCTAGACAAAATAAGAGTCTTATTCTAAACCAAATTCCCTACACGCAGGCCTCTAGGTTAAACTATTCTGGAATTAACTCTACCTTTTATATAAGCCAAAAAGTAAATCTTATAAAATTTTATTTAAATACCTCATTTTCAATAAATCCATTAGAAGCTATATACACTAAACTTTACCCATTCGATGATACGAACAATAATGGATATCACGATTTTACTTATAATTATCTGAGTCCTGGGTATGATTTTCCCCATCCAAATGATATCCCTGATCCAAATGAATCAAGGATAACTGATATTTACGATAAATCATCAATAGGCGTAGGGATAACTAGAAAAATATTTAATAGAATACAGTTATCAGCAGAGATAGAAAAAAATACAGATAAATCTTCTTTTGACATTAGGCTTCCAAATAGTTTTAATTATAGAATTAAAAGTAATGATAACTATTCCTTTGGAATAATCTGGTTTCCGGATGATCTCTCATTTCGTTTTATTGATAATTTTACTTTTAGATCAGGTTGTTTATATAGCACTTATTCTTTTGATGAGTATGAAAATCTTAGTCAGATCAGAATAGATAATAAAAATGATATAACTCAGTTTGGATATGCTATAGGATTTGGATATAAATTTAAGGCTGTCGGGAACCAGATAGATTTTACTTATTTTTCTGGTTCACGTGATTATCCAAATAAATTTAATGATGAAACTTTTCGAGAGTTTCAAATAGGGCTCAGTATCGCTGATATTTGGTTCATAAAGAGGAGACAAAGATAGAATGAGATTATTAAAGTATAAAAATTCAATAATAGTTGGTTTTATTTTCATTATCACCATGTGCGTTCCACCACAGGATAAATCCGATGCGGATTTTGCAAAAGAAAAAGCCAGACTAGATTCTTTAAGAGATGTAAGGTGTCCTAGGTTAATGAGCAGTGCTGCAGAATATTATCGTAATCGTGATTGGAAACAAACAATTAGAGTATACAGCGAGATCACTGATTTAGACTGTGATGAGTGGAATGTTGTTTATGCTCCACCAGAGGAGATATATCAGTATTACTCTTTCGCATATACTCAAATAGGAAGGTTTGATAGTGCAGAGTATGTACTACTTGATGGGCTGCAAAAAATACCTCAGAATATTCAACTAAGAAAACAACTCGCATATGCATACAAAAGACAAGGTAAAACAGATAAAGAGATCATTGAATATGAACGTCTAGTTGATATTGCACCAGATGATATAGGCATACTGAATGATCTAGCAAAAATATATAAAGACCAGAGTAAGTATGATGATCAGATTATTATTCTTAAAAAGATCCTAAAGCTAGATGATACCAATGATATTGCCCAAAGTGAGTTAGCAATCGCATATGAAAATAGCGGTCGTGATCCATTAATAGTATATGAAAAGAGATATATGGATAATCCAGATAATATTAGTTATGGTCTTGATTATTCTGAAAGGTTAATCAAAGCCGATAGAGTTAATGAAGCCAAAGATATATTAAGAAGAATTATATCTAAAGAACCAACAAGCAAATTAGCTTATCAAAAACTTGGTAAAGTATGTTGGGAATCTGATGATCTAGATAATGCTGCATCTGCGTATGAGTCGTTATTCAAGATTGATCCTAGAGATGGCAAGGTTGCTATTGATATATCTGATATTTATATAGACTCGGAAAATTTCGGGAAAGCTTTACGATGGGCAGATAAAGCAATCAATCTGATTGACAATAGTGGTAAGGGTTATGGTCAAAAAGGAGAAGTTTATTATAAAGGATGGGAAACTTTTAAAAATAATCCATTATCAGTGGACGATAGAATTGTTGCAAAACTTGCTTACAATAATTTTTTAAAAGCTGAAAAATTAAATTATCGCGGTTTCAGCAGATCTAAATACCTGAATGAAAATTCTAAAGATTTACTCTATGGTAAAGCTCAATGGTTTATGGCAGAAGATAAAGTAAAAAGATCTGGTGTTATTCGTACTACAACATCTAGCTACGATTGGGTCACAGATGAACTATCACCTGAAAAAGGTTGGAAAAAATAATTGTCATATATTGAAAATATTGATCCTGAATTATATAGTATAATTCAAAAAGAACAAGATAGAGAGGACAACACATTAGAACTCATTGCATCTGAAAATTTTGCTAGTAAAGCGGTATTGGAAGCTGCCGGAGGGATAATGACCAATAAATATGCAGAAGGTTATCCTGGGAAGCGTTATTATGGTGGATGTGAGCATGTAGATGAGGCAGAAGACTTAGCTAGAGAAAGATTAAAAAGGTTGTTTAATGTGGAATATGCTAATGTCCAGCCGCATTCTGGATCACAGGCTAATATGGCAACCTTTATGACGTTTCTAGAGATAGGTGATACTGTAATGGGATTAGACTTATCTCATGGAGGGCATCTCACTCATGGAAGTCCTGTCAATTTTTCTGGTCAGCTCTATAATTTTATAAGTTATCATGTTGATAAAGATACTGGAAGAGTAGATTTTGATGAGGTTAGCTCACTAGCGAATAAATATAAGCCCAAAATGATAATATGTGGTGGAAGTGCCTATCCACGATTTATTGAGTTTGATAAATTTTATGAGATCGCAAAAGAAAATGATGCCTATTTAATGGCAGATATTGCTCACCCAAGTGGTTTGATTGCTGCCGGGATGCACCCTTCTCCTATGGAGTTCTGTGATGTTATTACGAGTACCACTCATAAAACATTGCGTGGTCCAAGAGGTGGTATTATTATGATGGGTAAAGATAAGGAAAACCTATGGGGTAAGGTTGCACCAAAATCAGGCAGAGTAAAGATGATCTCAGAGGTACTTGATTCAACAGTTATGCCTGGAATGCAGGGCGGGCCTTTAATGCATATAATTTCAGCAAAGGCTATAGCATTCGGAGAAGCGCTTAAAGATGAATTTAAAGTATATACTCAGCAAATAGTTAATAACGCAAAAACTATGGCAGAATCTTTTATGGAATTAGACTATGATTTAGTATCTGATGGTACAGATACACATGTAATTCTTATTGACCTGACAAACAAAAATATTTCTGGTAAAAAGGCTGAAAAAGTATTAGAAAACGCAGGTATTACAGTTAATAAAAATATGGTACCTTTCGATCAAAGAAGTCCGTTTATTACTAGTGGTATAAGGGTTGGGACACCTGCAATTACGACAAGAGCAATGGGTAAAGAAGAGATGAAAAATATTGTTAGCATGATTGACTCTGTAATAAAAGATCCTGATAATAATAAAAATACCCATCGAATAAAAGCTGAGGTCATTAATCTTTGTGAATCATATCCTATATACAAAGAATTTTCAAGTTAAAACAATAGGTTTACTATTTGTTTTAGCTTATTTCTTTTCATGTAGTCCCACGGTTTATATGCTCGAACACAAACCAAAATTTGCTGGTCAGGTATATAGAAAGAGTGTTGTTAATAAAACCCGGAATAAAATAAGTAATTCAGGAGATAATCCATTCTTGCTTAGAAATGGAGTCGAAGAGCTAACCACATACGCATTTGGCTTTTTGATGGAAGAATCTGATAGAGCTATGCTAGATAATTATTCTAAGGCTAAAGAACTTGAGTCTCAAGCGCATCAATATTTTAGTGAGGCTGTAGAATACGGTGAGTCTGCACTTGATATTTTGTATGAGAATTATATAGAATGGGTCAGTGATAATAGTGGTGATATTATTTTGACTCCTAATTCTGAAGATCTTGAACTTTTTTATTGGACTGCAGCAGCATACGGAGGCGCGATCAGTTCCAGTGGTGGAAACCCAACATGGATAATTAAACTTCCAAGAGTTGGTAAATTATTAAATAGTATTGTCGCTATAGATTCTTCATGGAATCATGGTGCAGCGCTGGTAGCACTAATATCTTTTACGATGAATAATCCTTTAATATCTTCTGATGAGGCTAATAAAATTTCAAAAAATCTATTTACTGAGGCTGTGCATGCCTCTCAGGGATTAGACATGGGTCCATATTTGACCTATGCTGAGTCTGTTTCAAAAGTAAGACAGGATAAAGAAGAATTTATTGAACTGGTAAATGAGGCTCTAAAGATTGATATCTTATCAGCAAAAGATTTTCAATTAACCAATACAATTAGTAGGAACCGAGCAGAGTGGCTTTTAGAAAATATTGATGAGTTCTTTTACTAAAGAAAGTATAATAAATGAAAAAAATAATACTATTAATCACTTGTTTTTTTATCTTTTGTACTGACTCTGTCATTGCAAGAAAGACAATAATAAAAATGGCTACACTTGCTCCGGAGGGTACGCCATGGTATGCACTGATTGCAAAAATGGGAGAAAGATGGAGCGAGGAAACAAATGGAAATATTAGACTCCGGATATATCCTGGCGGCATTGTTGGCGATGAGCGTGACATGATAAGAAAAATGAGAATAGGACAGATCCATGGAGCTGCAATTTCTGCAGAAGGATTGAGCGAGGTAAACCCTCAATACACCTACTGTTTTATACCTCTATTTTTTCAAGGATATGATGACATTGATTTCATTAGAAACCAAATTAAAGATGATCTTGTCAGTGGTGCTGAAAAGAATGGTGTAAAGATATTAACAATGGTTGATGTTGGATGGGTATATTGGTTTACCTCAAATCCAATAATTACTCCAGACGATTTAAGATCTCAAAAGATATGGACCTGGGCAGGTGATTATAAAACCGCAAAATTATGGGATGAAGCAGGATTTAATGCTATACCGTTATCCGTACCGGATGTGCACTCTAGCTTGCAGACTGGATTGGTAAATGCGATGGCATTTCCGCCTTTGTATGTAGCGGCAAATCAATATTTTGGTATCACATCCAATATGTTGAATATGAAGTGGGGCATACTAACTGCTGCTCTGGTAATAGATATTAAAGTATGGAATAAAATAAAGCCTAAATATCAAGAAATAATGACTAAGGTCTCTGATGAGATTGGTATTGAATATCAACTTAATAACCGCCAAGAGGCAGATAATGCTGTTGAGGTAATGAAAGAATATGGGCTTAAGGTTCATGATTTAACAGCTAAGCAGCTAAATGAATGGAATACGCTAGTAGAGTCAATGTATCCACTCATTAGAGGTAATATTGTTCAGAAAGAAATATTTGATCGAGTCATCAAGCTAAAAGACAGCATGCCATCTGCCAAGCAATAATGATATTGAATCAATTTTGAAAATTATTAATAAGATTGAAAATTTTGTTGCATGCATAATATTCATATTATTAGTATTACTCCCATTTTCTGATTTAATCATCAGAGAAATAATTCGTCCTTTTTTCTCCGGATTAGCAAAAATCCCTGCATCACAAACTTTAGTTTCTCATTTAACGCTTTTGATTGGTTTTAGTGGTGCAGTTATTGCTTCTAGAGATAATAAACTGTTATCGCTGTCCAATACGTCACTTTTTAATGATAAAGTATCAGGTTTTAGTAGACACGTTACCAAATGGGTCAGCGTTATTACTGTTTTACTTTTGGCTATTGGCAGTCTTGACCTAGTTCTTATTGAACTGTCTTTCCAATATCCAGTTTTTATTGCACCTAGTTTACCTCGTTGGATATTTCAGGCCGCCATGCCACTAGGATATTTTATTATTTTTATTCATATAGCAGGAAAAATGAGATGTAATATTTTTTCCTTGAGTGGCCTACTTACTATTCTATTGATTATTATATTTTTGGTGTCTCAGGATGTTCTTAGAGAAAATGGATTTATTCTTACACTAGGTATAATTATATTTATTTTTTCTGTGTTAAATGGTGCTCCTATTTTCACAGTTCTAGCAGGTCTTGGAGTTCTACTTTTTTGGTTTGATTATGTACCCATTTCAGCTGTGATTGCAGAAGCATATCGTATCGTTGTTTCTCCACACCTAGCTACAATTCCATTATTTACACTTGCGGGATATTTTTTAGCCGAGAGTAGAGCATCAGACCGGTTGGTTAATGTTTTTAAAGCCTTATTTGGTTGGCTTCCAGGTGGAACGCCTGTGATAGTGTTATTAATATGTGGCTTTTTTACTGCACTAACTGGAGGATCTGGTGTGACTATTCTTGCCTTAGGGGGCTTACTTTTCCCAATGCTGATAAAAGATGGATACAAGAAAAAGTTTTCCTTAGGCCTAATTACAGCTTCTGGTTCAATTGGTTTATTATTTCCTCCAAGCTTACCTCTAATTCTTTATGGTGTAACTGCAGGTATTTCGATAAAAAGTATATTTATTGCTGGGATTTTTCCAGGTATATTTTTAATTATAGTATTATCACTATGGACATTTTACTCTGGCGAATTAGATAAGGTTGAAATAAAGAAATTCAATTTGAATGAGTCAATTAAAGCCTGTTGGGAGACGAAGTGGGAATTATTTATTCCTTTCATAGTGCTCTATGGTATTTTTGGTGGGCATGCAAAATTAGTAGAAACAGCTGCCTTTACAGTAGTTTATATTTTTCTAATTGAGACTTTTATTTACAAAGATATAAACATTAAAGATATTGTTAATATAATTGTTTCTTGTGCTACTTTAGTTGGTGGAGTATTGATAATTATCGGTGCTGCTATGGGTCTGACTAGTTACATGGTTGATGCGCAAATACCGATGAAGATTTTATCTGTAATGAAAGAGCTGGTAAGCTCAAAATATGTATTTCTAATACTGTTAAATATTTTTCTATTAATTATTGGGTGCCTGATGGATATTTTTAGTGCAATCATTATCGTTGTACCTCTGATTGCTCCATTGGGGCTGCACTATGGCGTAGATCCAATTCATCTGGCAATAATTTTTATTGCTAATTTAGAGCTCGGATATCTGACGCCTCCAGTCGGTATGAACCTCTTTTTATCAGCATATAGGTTTGATGAAAAGATGCCTGAAATATATAAGTCAACCTTTCCGTTTTTTATCGTTCTGCTGGTTGCGGTGTTATTTATAACCTATTTCCCACAATTGACACTTTGGTTATTATAGAATAACTAAAATTATTAAGATAAACATTTCTTGACACTGAGATTATTCATGGAATATATTTGCCGTCCAAATTATAGGAGTACTAGTATAGACTAAACGCTATTTTCATCCCCTAGGAAAGAGGGGATAATACACTAAATTAATACTATCAAGGAGATCATCCATGAAGCGTTTCATCGTAGTACTCATTGTATTACATATATTTACACGTCTGCTCATCGCCCAGAGTGAGGCTGGTGCGATATTTCTACTTATAGCTCCTGGCGCTAGAGCTGGTGGAATGGGAGAAGCACAGGTAGCAGTCGCAAACGATGCATATGCCAGCTACTGGAACCCGGCAGGCTTAGGGTTTTTAAAAGGATCTGAAGCGGCGCTAATGCATGTGAATTGGCTACCCGGTTTAGCCGATGATATGTATTATGAATTCTTTGGATTTAGAAAACATTACAATACTCTAGGTACCTTGGGAGGTCACATCATATTTCTTAATCTTGGAGAACAGGTAAGGACAAGCGAGATTGGTGAAGAGCTTGGAACCTTCACAAGCTATATGACAGCATTTTCATTGTCCTATGGAGCTTTGATATCTGAAAAGAAATCTTTTGGAATTAATGCAAAAATCTCATACCAGCATTTGGTCGAAATTGGAGCAGGAAGTGAAAAAGGAAAAGGTACATCATTAGACTTTGGTTTTGATATTGGTTACTTACAAAAAGATTGGCTAATCGATGACCTTGATATTGGTTTTAATTTATCTAACATCGGACCAAAAGTTTCCTTTATTGATCCGGACCAAGCAGATCCTCAACCGACAAATCTGACTTTGGGATTAAACTATGGGATTGTAAATACTGAATATAATAAACTAAATCTAGTTTATGATGTAGATAAATTGCTTGTTGCCTCTTACCCTGATATGGACTGGGATGACAATGGATATATTGGTGGCTATGATGAAGATGGGAACCAGAGTCCTGGAAATGATTATAATAAAAAAGGACAGATAGAAATTGCTCATACAGATCCTATATATTTAGCATTATTTACCTCATGGGTAGATGATTGGTTTCTAGGTGGTGATATTGACCGAGCAATATCAGGCGAGTATGGAGACAAAATTATTGGAGGGTGGACCTGGGATGAGTCGATGGATCTTAATGAAAATAATAAGCCCGATGCAAATGAAATGGTCCGAACAGATGATATTAATCCTGGCGATCAAGGCTGGGGAAAGTACAATGAATGGGGCCAGAAAGAGGTTGGTAATAGCGAAGATCGCAGCCTTTCGGATGAATTAGATAAACTAGTCCATAATTTTGGTCTTGAATATTGGTATGGGAAGTATTTTGCGATACGTACTGGTTATTATTATGATAAAACAGGGAAAATAAGTAACCCAACTTTTGGGATAGGTTTAAGATTTGCTGGCTATGGTTTTGATTTTGGATACACATATGGAGAGCCAGGACATCCGCTAACAAATACGATGAGATTCTCACTCAATATGGAATATTAGTCAATTTTCTGTGAAATTTAGTTTGTTTAAAAACTGGATTTTTTTCTATTCCTGGTTTTTATTATCAATTACAAGTGCTGAAATATCTGGAGAACTCCGTATTTGCGCTTTAATGGTTAGTTTTCAAGAGGATGATAAAGAGAGCACAACGGGAAACGGAAAATTTTTAAGTGCCATAGAAGGTATTGACTGTGGAACCTATCATATTGATTCACCGCCACATGACGGAATGTACTTTCACTCTCAGTTAAAGGCAGCCAATAATTATTTTCAGTCTGTTTCATATGGGAAATTTGGGATTAACCTTACCGATAGCGATATATATCCAGGAGCATCTGCATCATATGAATTATCACAATCTATGTCTTACTATTACCCATACAATGAAGAAAATATTTCAGAAGATAGACTTGTAGAACTATTTAAAGAGTCAATTGAAACAGCTTTTATAGCGGATGCTATAGATTATTCTATTTATGACCTTGTAATTGTTTTTCACGCTGGTATTGGGCAGGATTTTTCACTTCCTTTTTTAGACCCTACTCCTGAAGATATTCCATCAACATATGTTGATCCTAATATGATAAAAAATTCTACAGGTGAAAACGGTATCACAATTGGATCATCTACAATAGAAAAAGGAATTATTCTGCCAGAGACCCAAAACCATCTCAACTACGCAATCTCTAATTCTATGTTCGCTAGTGAGTCTGATCCATGTGATTATCAGTATGGATTAACCGGAACCTTATCACTAATGATTGGATTTGCAGTAGGCTTACCTCCACTTTGGGATATTGAAAGTGGTAAAAGTCGAATTGGTGTTTTTGGTCTGATGGATCAAGGGTCTAACAATGGAAGAGGAATTGTACCTTCACCTCCAGATCCTTGGTCCCGAATCCATGCTGGCTGGGAGTTACCAACTATCGTTACTGATAATTCTCAGGTTAATCTCCCAAAAATAAGTCAGAATAAAATTATTAGAGTTGATATTAATGAGACAGAATACTTTTTAATAGAAAACAGAATAAATCATTACCGAAAAGGTGTAAGTCTAGACTCAATTAGATTTAAAACCTGGCAAGATACAGATAACTACCCTTCTTTCATAAAAAGTTTAAAAGACTCTGTGAGTATAGAGAGTGATAATAATGGTGTAATAACAAGGATACCAGACTATGATATTGGACTTCCAGGTTCTGGTTTACTCATATGGCATATTGATGAAAACAGAATTCAACACGGAATTGATGATTATTCAATTAATAAAGATATAAATTTACCTGGAATTGATATTGAAGAAGCTGACGGAGCTCAAGATATCGGACAACAATCGTTTTTTATGTTTAATGATCCATCATCGGGGTATTTTGGAGATATGTGGTTTGCTGAGAATGAGGAATATTATAGGGCAAACCCTCAGAGTAAGGGTTCACTGCCTTCATTTTATGATAATTCTTACCCAAACACGAGCTCAAACAATGGTTCAAAGAGTCACATTTCTATAGAAAATATAGGGTCAGCACATGACACGGCCACGTTTAATATTATTAATACTCTAAAGCCGTATGGATATAGTGATTCTAGCGCATATTATCGAGCTTTTTTTACATTAGATAATGCTGGATCAACTATATTATTGATTGGTGGCTTGGACTCACTATGGTTTATAAAGAATATCAATAACAGTTCTCGTACTTATTTTCATTCACTCATTTCAAATGAAGTTTTGATTGGTATAAATAATTCAGGAGAAGTTCCTTTGGTTGAGGTTTTTGAATATTTTCATAATAGTATGATACATTCAGTATATGAGTATGATAATGATTATGAGAATCTTTCTTTTAGAGGCTCTGTTACAATTGACTCTCTAGTGTATCCGGTATATCGAAATAATTTTCAAGAAAAGTCACTATTAAATCAACAACAATGGGATGAACATAATAGTTCTGTATTTGGTCATCAAATCGTCTATAGAATTAATGAACAAAATGGAATATCCATTACTAGTACTAGTGGAGAGGAAAACGTATTAAATGAGCTGTCACCGAGTTCTATTTCTGGTATTGATCTTAATCTGGATGCAATACCTGATTTGCTAGTTAGAGATAGTAGCAATATGCTTTCAGCCTATAATTATCAATTAATTAAATTACCCAACTTCCCCATTGATTATAGAATAACTGGCACAATTTTAGCTAAAAACATATTTGGTGATAATCATCCCGAAATCATTGCTAAGTCAATGGACTCCAGCTCTATTTATATTTTTGATCACCAAGGCAGCTTGTTGTCCACTATTGCTACTGAAAAAAATGATCATCTAGTATTAATAACAACTATTAATCAAAAGAACTGTATTGTTACAAGATTTAATATTTTTCAATTTAATGATTATGTTAATAGCCAAGGAAATCAATGGGTGAGTGAGCATGGGGATCAAGGAAATAGCAGGATGTTAGACATTCAATATACAACATCAAATACGAGTGAAAAAATAGTATCGAATGCTTACTGCTATCCAAATCCAATTAAAACTAATGGAGGAACTATTCGTATAGAAACAAACAATCCAACCTACATAGAGGTTAAGGTTTATGATGCAGCGGGCTATTTCATTAAAAAATACTCTAGTAATGTGATTTCTAATGGGATATCTATTACCGAGTGGAAATTTGATACGAGTAAATTGGAATCGGGGATATATTTTGCATACTTAGTGGCAAAGGCAAATTCTTCAAGCAAAAAATCAGACTATTCCCAAATAATTAAGATTGCAGTTATAAAATAAAGATGAATAGGTTTATTTTATTTGTCCTACTATCAATCATTTTTGGTCAAGCTAAATATAATCATCCAGAGCTTGATTGGTATACATTTGAGACCGAGAATTTTAACATTCATTACCATCCTGAAACCGAAATATCTGCGAGAGAAGCAGCCACGGTAGCTGAATTAATTTATCCCAAGATAACTGAATTCTATGAGTTTGAGCCAGAAGATAAAACTGACATTATTCTTAAAGATACCGATGACTATTCCAATGGCGCTGCCTATTATTATGATAATAAAATTGTTATCTGGGCCTCGCCATTAAATTTTGAATTAAGAGGAAGTCACAGGTGGTTACAGAATGTAATTACTCATGAGTTTGCACACATTGTGTCACTGCAAAAGTCAATGAAAATGGGGACGCATATTCCTGGCGCTTATTTTCAGTTTATGGGATATGAAAAAGAAAAAAGGAAGGATGTTCTCTATGGATATCCAAGGACTCTGGTCAGTTATCCTATACCAGGTACAATTGTGCCGCCATGGTTAGCTGAAGGTGTTGCTCAGTTTATGTATGATGGTGCTGACTGGGATCATTGGGACACACACAGAGATATGATTTTAAGAGACAGATCTATAAATAACAATTTATTGACATTTGATGAGATGAACACTTTTGGCAAGAAGGGTATAGGAAACGAGTCAACATACAACGCAGGTTTTGCCTTAACCAGGTATATATCCTATAAGTATGGATCAGCTGCGTTAAAAAAAATAATGACAGATCTTTCAAAACCGTTCCAATTTTCTATTGATGATGCTATTTATAATATATTAGATATTAGCGGGTATGATCTCTATGATGATTTCATATTTTCCATAAAGAACAGATATGATACTCTTGTTAAACCAATTGAGATAAATCATATAAAGCCTAATATAATTATAGATGAAGGAAGTACAAATATCTTTCCATCTTGGTCTCCAGATAGTAATAGATTTTTATACTTGAGTAATAAAGAGAATGATTTTTTTGGTCAAACAGACTTATATCTATACGATTTAAATGATAATAAGGAGCAAAAAATATCTGGTTCTGTATTCTCAGCACCGGCCTGGAATCCTAATGGCGATGTAGTCTATTTTAGTAAGAAACCTAAGTTTCCTGATAAAAATGGATCTAAATACTATGATCTGTATGAGTATCATTTAGAGACAAAAAAAGAAGCAAGAATAACGGAATCTTCTAGGGGTTTTTCACCGGTATTTATTACTCAAGATAGTAGTATTGCTTATCTATCCACGAAAGACGGTGCGCAGGATATATATCAAATAAATTTAAAAACCAGAGAGATAAATCAAATAACAGAGTTTAATGATAGGCCTATAGTTAGTAGCCTAGTATATAACGAAAAAAACCATAGTCTATATTTTGATATTTCTACAAATCACTATAGAGATATTGGAACAATATCCTTGTCTGATACAGTATATAAGATGGTTTTGAATAGTCCAATGTGGGATGAGAGAAACGTGACTTTTATGGATAACGGAGCACTTATTTATTCCAGTGATAGAAGTGGAATATTTAATCTATACTGCATTGACTCATTAAATAAGATTCAAGGATATATTACTAATGTATATGGTGGCGCGTTTATGCCTAGTATTAATAAAAATGGGAAGGTGCTATACTCTGTTTATGATAATGGAGGCTATAAAATAGCTATTATAGATTCGGTGGCGCTTATTGATGAGTCATTGGTCGGTTATTCGCCTTCATATTACAAAAAAAATAAAGAATTTTCTGAACCCGTTATGAAGCTTAATAACACAGAATCTTTTGTCTATAATGATAAATTTCCTAATATGTTTGTTATGCCAAAATTGATGATAGACTATGGTACTACAAAGCCTGGAATTTATTTTTATTCTAGTGAGATTTTAGATCGTTTAAGCCTTTTTGGTGGAATTTCTATTAATAATTTATTGGACTCTGACTTATTTTTTATATTTGAGTTTAACCGTTTGTTTCCAACATTATTCTTTGAAACCTATTATATAACAAGAAATACAACCGATAAACTAGAATATCAAGATATCTATGAGATTGACAGTGATATCAAATTCAGGATGATATTATTCAGGCCGGGATTAAGGATTCCTCTTTACGGTAGCACGTTGGAAATTTTTAGTTCGTGGCAAAGATATAGGGCCTTTATTAATGAATCATTGCCATCGGAGATGATTGAAGCAGGAGCTGCATATGATTATTACCGTGGTGCATCTATCAATGCTGATTGGAAAATAGATATAATTAAACCTAGGCTAGATGGGGGTATTAATCCATCAAATGGTTTAAAACTCTCAGCTAAAATTGATATCGAAAATAATAAATTTATTGAGGGATTGGACTTTTCAGATGCAGGAACATTAGTTGAAAAATTCATAGATAATAATCTTGTACGTTTGCAGAGTGATTTTATTTATCATTATGAGCTTCCGTGGTTTGAAAGATGGACAACATCAATCCATATAAATGGAGGATATATAACGAATACAGAGGTGGATTCATTCTTTCATTTTTTTAACGGAGGAATGAGTGGAATAAAAGGGTATCCATTTTATAGTATTGAGGGTACAAAAACAGCTTTGTTTGATCTTTCTTTTAGACTTCCATTAGTGCGAGAAAAGCATATAAAGTTAGGTTGGTTTATTTTACAAAATAGTGTACTCGGTACTATTTTTCAGTTTGGAGATGCATGGAGAGATAAAACTGACCAGGCATGGAAAAAGTCAATTGGTATTCAATGGCGTGTTAATGGATTTTCTTTTTATAATTATCCTACAGCAATTGAGTTAGAAATACACCAAGGATTAAATAAATTCGATAGAGTAATTAAAGGAGAAACATACTCATATGGTAAAGAACTTAGAACATATTTCAGGGTCTTGTTTGATTTTTAGATTAATATTGTTACTTATCCTTATTATTCCCCTAAATGGTCAAGATTCAACAAAAGTGATTGTGGATAAAGATTCTACATTCTATCCGGGTAAACCATTAATGATGTCTCTAATAGTTCCAGGTTTGGGGCAATTATATAATAAAGAACCAATATGGAAACCAAGCCTATTTATCGGTTCAGAAATATTAAGTTTGGCAAGCATCTTGTATGCAAATAAAAAAGCAGATGAGATTAGAATGAATTATCAAGAATTTGCTGATAATAATTGGAGCCTACAAAACTGGTGGAATTTTACCCAGTCAGGACCATCAGTCATTGAAAATAATGGTATGTACTTTACAGATAATAAGCTAAAGGCAATGCGAAGCTATATTGGAACCCATCATCTAACAATTCATCTGAAAGGTGATCTGTTAAATCTATTTAATACAGAGTTTTTAACCTCAGACAGTCTCGCTCTAATTTCCAATTATTTAGGCTCTGAAGATGTTAGTATGGTTAAAGATAGACACTACTACGAAAACATTGGAAAATATGATCAATTTGTTGGTGGATGGTCAGACGTGTCTACAGATTGGTATTGGGAGGAGAAAGATGTAGGTGACAGTGTTGAGATTGTAATAAAAACTCCAAATAAGCAGGATTATCTTGATGAAAGGTATAAGGCAAATCAGTGGCTATCCTTCGCTAAATTCAGTGTTAGCGCTATGATGTTTAATCATGTTTTGAGCGGATTAGAGGCCGTATGGGCTAATAGAAATAAAGATTCTCATGATGTTAATCAAGACAAGAAAAAAGTAGATCTAGATCTGGGTTTACTTTTCAATCCAAACAATATTATAGGTATTGGAGGATTAACACTTAGGTTAAGTTTTTAAGATGTATAGAGTTTATTTTTTATTATTTATGTTTATTGGATGTTCTTCAACGCTTCCTGATGAATCTTTATCATTAGCGGAGCATTTAAAAATTGGTATGGATTATTTGGATGAAGAAAAATATGTCAAGGCACAAGATGAGTTTAAATTTGTATTATCAAGAGGAACTGGAACTGATTATGGCGATGATGCACAATTTTTTTTAGCAGAATCTTATTTTTTAAATGATCAGTTCATCCTATCTATTAAAGAATATGAAAATCTTACCAGGAAAATGGCTTTCAGTCCATTTTTTGAAAAATCGAGATTCAGGATTTGCGAGGCTTATCGTATTGAAAGTCCTGACTACTACAATGATCAGTCTTATACGGAAAAGGCTCTAGAAAGATATCAAGAATTTTTAGACGATTTTCCAGAATCAGAGCATGTTCAGAATGTCACTGAGTCAATGTCTATTTTAAGAAATAAACTAGCAAAGAAACTTTATGAGACTGGAGTTCTTTATTTAAAAATGGATGAGTTTGAACCGGCTAGAATGTCATTCAATAATGTCCTAGACCAATACTATGATACGGATATTGTTGAAGAGGTCCATGTTGGTGTTATAAAATCATATATAAAAAGTAATAAGATTAAACAGGCAAAAGAATATTGGCTAAATAAAGGTCAGGAAGATATCGTCAGTGAAGAATTAATTAATGAAATTGAGCATTTGTTTGCAGAAGTAGAAAAATAATGAAAATTTGTCTATTTGGTGGAACATTTGACCCTCCTCACATAGGTCACCTGCTTATCGCTCAAACAGTTTATGAGGCTGAGGATTTTGATAAAATACTTTTTATTCCAGCATTCGCACCACCTCATAAAAATGGTATAACTCCGATGAAGCATAGGATAGAGATGGTAAAAATCGCAATAAGTGATAATCCAAATTTTGAATATTCAGATGTTGACATAGTCAGAAGAGGAATCTCATATACTATCGATTCTATTATTGATATTAAACGTAAATACGAATTAACTAATGATGAAATTTATTATCTAATAGGGAGCGACAGTCTAATTGATTTTAAAAACTGGAAAGACTCTAAAGAAATTTTAGACGAATGTAATGTTATTGTAGCAATTCGCCCTGGATTCAGGCCTAGTGATATTCCACACTGGATTTTGCAAAAGGTTCATTTTGCTAACATACCAAGGTTTGAGCTCTCTTCATCTAAAATAAGATCCAGATGGGTGAAAAATTTAACAATAAGGTATATGGTTACTCTACCTATTTGGGAATATATAAATGAAAATAGCCTTTACAGCAGTAAAGGTTAATATTATCCAGCAAAATCCAGGTACCACCTAACCAGATTTAGTGATACTAGCAGGGTGCCCTCTATTCTACTTATTTGCCAGCCTGTCCTCATCATTATTAGTACCATAGAAACCATAATAATAAGCACAATAATACTGGAGTGAATATCGACCTGTATATGAGTTGGATTAATGATTCCAGCAAGACCTAGAACACCCAATAGATTAAATAGGTCACTGCCTATTAAATTACCTATCGCCATACCATGCTTTTCCTTAAACGCTGCTGTAAGAGAAGTGGCAAGCTCTGGCGCAGAAGTTCCTGCTGCAACTATTGTTACGGCAATTACCCAGTCTGATACACCAAAAGTTCGCGCCAATGAAGATGCGTGTTCGACCATAAGGTGACCACCAAGTACAATTAAAAACAAGCCTAAAAAGAAAAATGCATATGATTGAATATTAGCTGACTTAGGATGTGTTTCTTCAATCGGTTCTTTTTTAATGAATAGAAATACGATATATCCTATTAAAGTAAGGAAAAGTAGTAATCCTTCTATGGCTGCAATATTATCACTGATATCCCAACCATTGAACCCGAAGAAGAGTATGTAGATTAAAATGGTAACAGATAATAGAAAGAAACCATCACGATATAATAATTTTGGTGTGATATGTATTGCCCTGATCATGGCCGTACCACCCAAAATAAATCCAAGATTAAATATGTTTGATCCAACAACATTTCCAATAGATATATCTGTCTGACCAGTGATGGCGGCACGTATGGTAACTGCAAACTCAGGTGCTGAAGTACCAAATGCCACAACCGTTAGTCCTATTACAAGGTCAGATATTTTTAGAGAGTGGGCTATCTCTGAAGCGGCGTCAACAAGATAATCAGCACCTTTCCAGAGCATTATAATAGATGCACCGACTAAAATGATATCTAATAATAAGATCATTTATTAATTATTGTTTTATGATTGGTTTTTAAGAAGAAATTAAAGTTACGCATATTAATTGGTATGTATATTGCTAATTCTTTAAATATAAGATTAACCTCTAATTGTCAATCTTCGTAGCTTTTTCTATGTATAATAAATAAGTAATTTAACAGTATGATAGAATTTCAAAATGTTTCTTACACCTATAATAAAGGTAATGGTGTTACAAATTTAAATTTTTCGATAGATGATGGTGATTTTGTTTTTTTGATTGGATCTACTGGATCTGGAAAAACTACATTAATGAGACTAATTTATTTTGACTTGTGGTGTGATACCGGAAGGATTCAAGTAGGAGATCATAAGTCGGAATTTATAAGAAAAAAACATGTTCCCCATATCAGAAGAAATATAGGAATGGTTTTTCAAGATTATCACCTTCTTAATGATCGCAATGTATTTCATAATGTTGCCTTGCCGCTACATGTGATGGGCTATAATGCAAGTGAGATACCGTATAGAGTAGAAGAAGCACTAGAGCTTGTTGGTTTTGAAGGAAAAAGAGGCCACTATCCAGATGAACTTTCAGGAGGTGAGAAACAAAGAGTAACGCTTGCTCGCGCGATAGTTAAGGAGCCCGATATTATACTAGCAGATGAACCCACAGGGAACTTAGATCCTGTAGCTGCTTTTGAACTTGTACAGTTATTAGAAACAATCAATAATAATGGTACGACTATCTTAATGGCTTCTCATAATTATAATCTAATTAAGGGTCGTGGTCGTAGGATACTAGAGCTAAAAGATGGAGCGATTAGAGGAAGTTAATGGATAAACTTCTATATTTGATTTCAGAAGGGTTTAAAAATGTCTGGCGACATAAAATGACAACATTTACCGCAGTATTTTCATTGTTTCTTGCATTGTATTTTGTCGGTCTTTTAGCTATCGCAGGAGAGAATACTAAGTCGATACTGCAATACCTTAGATCAAAGTATAAGATTGAAGTATTTTTTAAGCAGGACATTGAATATCAGTCTGCAAAAAGTATATCAGCTTCTATATTAAAAATAAAAGGAGTGCGGTCATCTACAGTTATAAATAAAGATGACGCTGTTAGGATATTTAAAGACCAATTTGGAGAGGATATTCTTGCAATATTAGGATATAATCCTCTTCCTATAAGTGCTGTTGTGAATTTAAAAAGAAAATCAGACCAATTATTAGATGCTTCTCCAATAGTTAATGAGATCAAAAGTTTAGATGGGGTAGAAGAGGTTCGATATCAGGGCCACCTAATAAAAAAAATCGAAAGAACTTATGCAAAAATAATGAAATATTTTCCTTTTATGGCAATGGTATTTGTCCTTGTAGCAGTCTTGGTAATATATAATACTGTTAAACTTTCAATTTTTGCTAGGAAGGAGTTAATTAATTCTTTAAAACTAATCGGTGCTACAAAACTTTTTATCCAGATGCCTTTTATTTTTGAGGGTTTGATTGATGGATTTATGGCTTCATTAATAGCCTCACCATTAATTCTAGTAACAGTAAATGGTATAAACTATATGATCAACAATTTCACTTCCTGGAATATTCAATTGTCGATAGCACCTATTTTATTTTTATGGCTAACATTACTTTCTGGCATTATTTCTGTTGTAGGTAGTTATAGAGCTGTCTCAGGCATCATGAAATAGCACTGTAAAAAGAAATTATTCTTAATAGATACAATTATCATTAACAAATAAACTAACATTACTCGGAGAACATTTTGGCAGAAAAAAAATCAGTTAAGACAAAAAAGCAGACTGCAAACAAGAAAGGATCTAAATCTCAAAAAAAATCTAAAAATAATGATATACAAAACCAATTGGATCAATTGCAAGATAAACATATTCGACTAAAGGCTGAATTTGAAAATTTTAGAAAGAGGAAAAATAAAGAGATATCTTCACTACTTCAGTATGATGGAGAGGGCGTCATTAAAAATGTCCTACCAATTATTGATGATATAGAAAGGATGGTTGATTCTGTTGAAGAAACAGATTCTAATAACGGAGAATCACTTATTGAAGGTATCAATATTTTAAAATCAAAAATTGACCGTTTTTTAGAAGCAAAAAATATTGAGCCTTTTGGTGAAGAGGGTGAAGAATTGGATCCAGAATTACATGATGCTATGCTTACACAGAGCGATAAAAAGAAAAAAGACAATACTGTTCTTAATGTTTTTGAAAAAGGATACCGCTATCATGATAAGGTAATCCGTCATGCAAAGGTAGTAGTGAATAAAAAATGAGAGATTTTTATGATGTGTTGGGTGTTTCAAAAGATGCTTCTGGAGACACCATCAAGAAAGCTTATCGAAAGCTTGCTTTAAAATTTCATCCTGACAAAAACCCTGGAGATGAAGGAGCAGAGAAAAATTTTAAAGAAGCAGCTGAAGCTTATAGTATTCTTAGCGACAGTCAAAAAAGAAGCCAATATGACCAGTTTGGTCATGCCGGTGTTGGTATGGGAGGTTCCCAGGGTGGTGGCTTTGGTGGCGGAGTGCATATGAATATGGAAGATATTTTTTCACAATTTGGAGATATATTTGGTGGAAGTCCATTTGAAAGTATTTTTGGAAGTGGTAGGCAAAGAAGTTCTAGGTCAAAAGGTTCAGATATAAGGATAAAATTATCTTTAACTTTTGAAGAAATAGCAAAGGGTACAGACAAGAAAATAAAAATAAAACGTTCAATATTATCTGATGGTGTAACATTTAATACTTGTTCGACTTGTAATGGAAATGGTCAAGTTATGCAGATTACAAATACGGTTCTAGGTAGAATGCAGCAGACTAGTGTATGCCCAAGATGTAGTGGAAATGGGAAAATAGTTGGTAATCGACCTCCAGGTGTAGCACCCGATGGTATGATAAAAAAAGAAAAAACAATAAATATTAAAGTCCCAGCAGGTGTTGAATCAGGAAATTATATGACAGTAGATGGCCAAGGAAATGAAAATATTCAAGGTTCCCCTGGGGATTTGTTGGTAGTATTTGAAGAGAAGAATCATCAGTATTTTGTTCGAGATGGGGAAAATATTTACATCGAAGTAACCATTAGTTATCCTGATGCTGTTTTGGGTACCAAAATTGATATCCCAACACTCGATGGAGTTTCAACACTAAAAATTCCAAGTGGTATTCAATCCGGTAAGCTATTAAGAATGAGATCCAAAGGATTTCCGATGCTTCGTACATCTTCTCGAGGAGATCAAATTGTTAGAGTGATTATTAAAACTCCTGAGTCTATCTCTAGAGGAAGTAAAAAGATTATTGAAAAACTTAGTGATGAACTTGGTCCAATAAAGAACCCTTTTTCAAAAATTGATCTATAATATCCAAACTATTTTACTTTTTATAGCTTAAAGAAAATAATAACCATATTGCTCATTGGTTTATTAATATTAAACGCTATCAAATACCAAAAACTATTTATATGCTAAAAATGAACCAAAATAAACTGTCGGACTTACTAGAACTAGCAATGGTTCTGGCCTTTCTTTTTCTAATATTTGTTATCTATGTACCAGTCTCTATTTGGGCAGAAGAGAATGATTATGAAAAAAGAAGTCGTTTTAATATGCAAAATATTTATGATATTGAGGTTTTTTATGAACAATTGACTGGATCATATAGTCCTAACTTTTTTGAGGCGATGCATGTTGTGAATTCAGCAAGAGATTCTTTATTAGGTGATTCACTCTATGTTGGTGAGCAAAGCCTAACACTATTTGGGAGACAATATAATGTCGATATATATGAAACGTTTGGTTTTAACTATGACACAACATTTGGTTTTAAAAGCTATCGAAGGGATACGATACTTGACACAACGGTTCAAATAATTATGTATTCTCAAGAACTTGGTAGAAATGATACTAGTTTCACACAGAAAAAATATCTTAATACTTATATGGAAGATCCAAATTTTATTGAAAAACTTAGTGAAGAGCCGTTAAAACGTGTTGAACTGGTTGAGTATTACAAAACCTTTTTACCTGATTCCAACACTTATAGATGTCCTCTTACTGCTAAACCATATATAATAGATGTTGATAATAAAAATAAAAAATTTAAGGTAGTTAGCCCAATTACCAGGAAAAACCCTTATAAAGATCCGAGGTTTCTAATTTTCTCTCTAAAATCTAATGGTCATGGTGAGATAAATGATGGAAACCGCAGTTGGGATTAGACTAGTATATAATGATAGGTATTGTAATATCAGATACGTTTCTTATAACTGGGGTTTGGTCAAATGCCGATAATGATCCAACGCTCCATAATGTAAAACAAATTGATTATACTGAACCGGTAAATGACATTATCCATAAAGAGGGGGAACTAAGCTCAGTACTTGGGATTGCCCTTAGAAGAGTTTCAGAATCGATACCATTTAGTGGACAAGATATTGCAGTTGCAATATCTGACGAATTTTTATACCATGATTCTGTTGAAACAGAGATTGATCTTGCACGTGAGGACTATTGGGACTATGTATCATGGATTGAAAAGAAAAAAAACAGGCCCCCTCATCAAAAAATGTCAATATTTGGCCAGATATATCTTCCTGATGAGATTAATATTCATACAGTATCATGTCCCACAACATTGATCAGAACAATAAAACTATCCGTTTCTGAATTAGGCGGAAATCCATATTGGATGGGCCCATCGAGTTCAGTTGTGATCGATGCTGGATATGTTTCTGACGCTGGGATGGTTATTAAAAAGAAGAACCAATATAGATTTTATATGGTAAAAAACTGTCGTTTCGATCATGGAATAATCGCCTTTACTTCAGGTCAGCCAAAAGTAATTTCTTCAACAAAAAGTGATGAATATACGCTTGGTTCTTTTAAGCTTATTCAGTCAGATATTGATGATATACCTATTTACTCTCCTGATAAACTTGGCAGGCAAGCACTATCGTGTTGGGAGAGATCTGATCTTAGAAAGATGGATCCGTTTGAAGATGTTAAACTAAGTAGCAGTATTTCCGATAGCACTGATCATTATGAGTCAAATATTTTAACAAGTCTTGCTCTCGGTGCTTCCTCTAGACATTCTTTTAATTTTTTCGACGAAGAAAAAATATCTGATTTCTTGTTTACTGAAGTTTTTTCTGAAGAAAAAGATATTGAAAGAGAGCCATTCTCCTTACCACAGACACCTATTGCAAAAGAAAAAAGTGTTCGAAAAAGTGATCCTATCACAGGAGGTGAGATGGTTTGGCTTTTGTTTGCACTTATTGTAATAATGGGGCTGTTTTTTGCAATGAACTATATCAAATTTCGTGAAAGTATTAATAAACCATTATTTGGTGGTGATGATAACTATGTGATTAAAAAAATTGATCCAGTAAATCTGAGCGAAAGAGCTAGAGGTGCTGTTGACTATGATATTAATATGCATCTTCAGTCTAGAGAAATCACATCAGTTATTTCAAAACTATTTAATTCTACTGAACTAAATATGTATAATAATCTGACAATCACCGGAACATTTATTAGTCTGGAATATATGAGCGGTCTGAATCCTGATATTGAACATATTGTTGGATTAGAAACGACTAGCTACTCTGTTGAATCGGCTGGTTCAGACAGTACGATGTTTCTTTGGTATTATAGTTTCGATTTTCCTGAATTAAATAAGACTGAAGGGATAACCAGTGGTTTTGGAAAAGATGATTTTTTAACGATGCTTGACACTACAGTAAATGATTACACTCTCAAATTTTTTGATCAGTTTTATAAAACGAATAGAATCTATGAACCAGTTCTGATTTGGGTCAGAGGGATAGAAGACATAAAAACAACTGGAGATATTTTAACTTATTCCGGGCCGACTGTACTACTTAGAAAATTTGTTTTGTTTAATGAAGTTGATAAGCCTGATCCAAGAGCTGGATTTTACGTATCTTTTCTTGATATTTAGACTTAATGAAAATTCTTGGTGGCCGCTATAAAGGCCTAACTATTGATACCTCTAAGAATATTTCCTATAGGCCTACACAGACTCGTATTAGAAAAAGTATTTTTGATATACTCACACCGTTTACCTATTCAAATGTTCTTGACTTATACTCAGGCTCTGGAATTTTAGGATTTGAATCAGCAAGCCGCGGCGCGGAATCGATAACATTTGTTGAGAATAATTCTGCCTCAATAAAAATGTTGAATAGAAATAAAACTAAGTTTAATAGTCCTGAATTTTTTGTGATAAAAAAAAATGTTTTTTCCTATTTAAAAGGTTTGAACAATAATTATGACCTTATTTTTGCAGATCCACCATATGATAAATTAGACTATAGCCTGCTAATTAACATGTGTATAGAAAAATTATCTAAAAATGGTAAATTGATAGTAGAGATGAGTAATAACAAATTTTCTTTTAAAGACTCTATTGAAAGAAAATATGGTGACACAAAAATAGTTATATACAATCAGAAATGAAGAGAATTATATACCCAGGGACTTTTGACCCAATACATAACGGACACTTAGACATTGCCGAAAGAGCTGCGAAAATATTTGATGAGTTGGTACTAGTCGTTGCTATCAACAAGGAAAAAAATCCATTGTTTACTAGTGATGAAAGAATTGGCCTTATTAAAAAATCTGTGGTTGATATAAAAAATGTAAGAGTTAGTTCTTTTAATGGTTTAGTCGTTGATTATGCCAAATCAGAAGAGGCAGTAGCAATCATAAGAGGTCTAAGGCATGTAAGTGATTTTGAGTTTGAATTTCAAATGGCAATGATGAACTATAATCTAAATCCAGAGATTACATCAATGTTTATGATGCCAGATGAAAAATACATTCATCTGAACTCTACAGTTATTAAGGATGTAGCAAGACTTGGTGGAGAGATTTCAGACTATGTACCAGAATCTGTTAAGAGTGCGTTATTAGAAAAATATAGGAACTAAATATTTCTTAGATTAGCACACTGTATATTCCAAATTAAACTTGTTTATATGCCTACGTACGATTATATCTGTAACGAATGTAATGAGATGTATGAGTATTTTCAGTCTATGTCTGATGATCCTTTGACTGAATGTTCAGAATGTAAAAAAGATAGTTTGAGAAGATTGATCAGCGGTGGAACAGGTTTGATTTTTAAAGGCTCAGGTTATTATCTAACGGACTATAAAAATAAAAAAGATAAAGAGACTGATAAAAAAGACAATAGCTCAAAGAAAAAGAATAAAAAGAACAAACAAAAAAAGGAAGTCGGAAAAGAATGATATCAAAGAATAAAGTAGAGATGAAAAAAGATGGGTTATTTGTTCCGGATAATCTGAGGATTCCATTCATCGAGGGCGATGGAATTGGAACAGATATATGGGTAGCTGCATCAATGGTTTTTGATAGTGCGATTGAAAAAGCATATAATGGTAAAAGATCTATTGAATGGTTAGAAGTTCTTGCTGGGGAAAAATCTTATAATACAAATGGCGATTGGCTTCCTCAAGAAACTCTTGATACAATCCTTGAGCATAAGATCGCAATCAAGGGTCCTCTTACAACACCAATAGGTGGAGGAATTCGTTCTCTTAATGTTGCTCTTAGGCAAAAATTGGATCTATTTGCATGTGTACGCCCTGTACGATGGTTTACAGGGGTTCCATCCCCAGTAAAAGAGCCAGAAAAGGTTGATATGGTAATATTTAGGGAAAACACAGAGGATATATATGCGGGTATTGAGTGGATGCATGGTTCCAGTGAAATAGAAAAGGTGAAGAATTTTTTAGTGGATGAACTTGGAGTAACTAATATTAGGTTCCCGGATACTACAAGTCTTGGAGTAAAGCCAGTTTCCAAAGAAGGGACAGAAAGACTTGTCAGGGCTGCAATTGACTATGCTATATCCAATAAACGAGAATCTCTAACTCTTGTGCACAAAGGTAATATAATGAAATTTACTGAGGGCGCATTTCGTGATTGGGGGTATCAGTTAGCCAAAGATGTTTATGATTCAGAAGACTTTGAAGGAGGACCTTGGCAGGTAATTAACAAAGATGGTCATGAATTAATTATAAAAGATGTCATCGCTGATGCATTTTTGCAACAGATACTCCTTCGACCCGAAGAATATGATGTAATTGCAACGCTCAATCTTAATGGAGACTATATATCGGATGCACTTGCGGCCATTGTTGGAGGCATAGGTATTGCCCCTGGAGCAAACATAAACTATACCAGTGGTCATGCGATTTTTGAGGCTACACATGGTACAGCACCCAAATATGCTGGTCAAGATAAGGTGAACCCTAGTTCGGTTATATTATCGGGAGTAATGATGTTTGAATATCTTGGTTGGCAGGAGGTCGCAGATTTAATTGTTAAAGGTATCGAAGGAGCGATTGATTCAAAACGGGTTACCTACGATTTTAACCGTCTTATGGATGGTGCTACAGAGTTGAAATGCTCTGAATTTGGGCATGAGATAGTGTCCAATATGGACTAATATACTTCGATATATAAACTTTATTCCAAAGGGCATATATAGACCATGTTTATAGACTACACCCAGATAGAAATTATAGCCGGAAATGGTGGACCAGGAGCGATCTCATTTCGTAGAGAAAAATTTATTTCAAAGGGAGGACCAGACGGTGGAGATGGCGGTCAAGGTGGACATGTTTATATAATGGTAGATACAAATCTTCACACATTACAAGATATACGATATAAGAAACGATATAAGGCAGAAAATGGTTATTCAGGAGGAGGAAGTAATAAGACAGGTAAAAATGGTAAGGATATTATAATACTGGTACCAGCAGGATCAGTTGTTCGGGAAAAAGGCTCAAACGAAATTATCGTCGACCTGACAAAAGATGGACAAAAACATATTATTTGCCATGGGGGAAAAGGAGGAAAAGGCAACGCGCGTTTTAAAACTTCAACAAAACAGGCCCCTAGAATTTCACAGCCAGGGACTGATGGTGAATCTGGAAATTTTGAGGTAGAATTAAAAATATTAGCCGATGTTGGCCTTGTAGGATTACCTAATGCCGGTAAATCAACTTTGCTCTCTGTTTTATCAGCTGCTCGACCTAAAATTGCTGATTATCCTTTTACTACACTAGAGCCACAACTAGGTATTGTGAAATATGGTGAATATGAATCTTTTGTGATGGCAGACATACCTGGACTTATTGAAGGCGCAAGCAAGGGAAAAGGACTCGGACATCAATTCTTAAGACACATAGAAAGAAATAGAATACATGTATACCTGATAGACTCTCAAGAAGAGCACCCTTTTGAAATTTTCAAAACTCTTAATAATGAGTTAAAAACATTTAACGAATCACTGGATAATAAACCATATATTATTTGCAGGACTAAGTCAGATCTAAAAACAGAAATTTCTAGTGGTTGGAATGATTTTAGTGAAAACATAATAGATATATCATCGGTTAGTCAAGAAGGCTTAGATAAACTTGTGAACTCACTAGTAAAATTATTAAAACAAAATATTAATGAATAACTTTAAGTAATATATATATATTAATTTATATAATAAATTATAGATTCATTAATTATAAATTAATCATCGTTGGCGGTCTGAATATATAATAGTAATTTTGTGTGTATAATAATTACTGGAGAGGTGGCCGAGTGGCTGAAGGCGCCCGCCTGCTAAGCGGGTAATGGGTTTATAGCTCATTCGAGGGTTCGAATCCCTCCCTC
>CAJWMI010000003.1 GCA_913043185.1 uncultured Fidelibacterota bacterium
AAAGGAAAATTTCCAATACTGATCTATTCGCACGGGCACCAGAGCCTAAAGATCGCAAACACGTTTCAGGCAGAGGAGCTTGCCAGCTATGGATATATTGTTGTCGCACCCGATCACACGTACGATGCCGCGATCACCGTTTTAGCAAACAAAAGAGTTGTCTATTCAAAATCAAGACTGCCAGGCAACAACCATCGGCCTTCCGAAGAGGCTATGATCGAAAGAGTAAAAAAGCAGCTAACAATAAGAACAGAAGACGTCAGCTTTTTAATTGACAATCTGCTTCAACAATTTTCTTCCGCAGATAATTTCATGGCCAATGCTGACACAAGCAAGATAGGAATATTTGGACATTCTTTTGGGGGCTGCACCTCTGTAATGGCCGCCTACAGTGACACCAGGATAGACGCAGTTTTTGGGCTGGATGCATATTTTTCACCACTTCCAGAGGCTATCACTAGCCGAGACATGAATAAACCTTTTGCCCATCTTGGTCAGCCAAGCTGGGGCAGCTCAAATAATTATAGTGTGATGGAGACACTGGCAAAGAAGAATTCTAAGGTCTCAACCCACTTTGCTGTAGAAGGATCAAGGCACTATGATTTTACTGATTTTTCGCAGTTTACAAGGCTGACAAAAAAATTCGGATCCGGGAAAATATCACCAAAAACGATAAGATTAATTATGAATACAATTCTATTAGATTTTTTTGATTATAGCCTAAAGGGAGGGAAAAAGTTTAACCCTCAGGCCTATGAACAGGTGTACTCTGGCTTAACTCACTATAGTTACTAGCTAATTTGTAATGTCTATCATCAAATATTAACTTCTGCTTGTGAAAAAACTATTTCCCATCCTTATTCTTCTTTTTTCATACTCCTGTATGTTTTTTGGCGGCCCCGAATATGACTCTGCAGCGGATTCAACAGGTCTCAGGTTTGACGGCCTCAATGATTATATTCTGATAGAAGAAAATGTAATCCCAGACTCAGGCGACTATACGCTATCAGTCTGGCTCAAGGCTGACTCTGGCAACACAGGCGCGAGGACAGTAGTCTCTCAGAGCGATACCGCTGGTAGTCCATTCTATTTCGGTTCCAATTCTGCCTCCGACACTTCAGGAACCATAAAAATGACAGAAGACTGGAAAGAGTTGAAAAACAAAGATTTCTATTTAGATAACAATTGGCACTACTATACGATCGTAAATGACGGTACCATTGGAGACTCTGCAACGATAATTGACACATCCGCTTTATACATTGATGGTGTTTTGATAGCAAAATCAATGGGCAAGGGCAAGTCCTATCCAACAGATGAAAAGTTTTTTATTGCCACCATGTGGGACAACTCTGGTGAGTATTTTTCAGGACTGATCGATGGTGTATCCATATGGGATCGAAAACTAACGTCTGATGAGGTTAGCTCGCTGTATAACTCGGGCGTGGGGATGGATCCTACGGTAGACACTCTCAATTATGTGGCCTCATCAAATCTGATCGGTTTTTGGCCTTTTAATGAGGGCGCAGACTCTTCTGTCACTGACTATAGCGGTAGCGGTTATGATGGTCAAATTATTGGCGCAAGCTGGGTAAATGTAGACACAAAACTAGCTCCTGTATTAGAAACGGTATCCCTGGCAGAAGCAGATGACCAGACAGGCTCTAAACAGAGAGAGTTATGGGGCCGGGTAACAGATGCTAATGAAAAATCATTGTACCAGGCAAGCATTAGTCTAACTGGGTATCACAATCAAGAATTTCAATGGAACACCAGCGTTCTGACAAATCGCAGAGGAAACTATGAGATCAATGACTGCCAACCCTGGGAAAACCTTAAGGTCTCGCTTGATGGTTATAAGACCCAGATCTATTTACCAACTGACTCTATTTTTTCTTCACTGCCGGCGGATTTTGTTTTAGAGGAGCAGAGTCTGGTCCCTGCTATCGATAGCTCAAGATATGCTGAACTTGCTCAGAAGGCAGAGGAAAACTATGAACTGATTCAGCAAATGATTAATTCTGCTAGGCAGAACGAGGTCATATCCATACCACAGGGAGTTCATACAATTTCTAGGTCCATTGTAATTAACAGGAAGACAAATATTACTATACAGGGTATACTATCATCGGGTATTATTCTGAGTGACATCCACCAGCCAGTTTTCATTATAAATAATTCTTCGAATATTGTTCTGCAAAGACTCAGTCTCGGGCATGACACATCGATAATCGGCGACCGTAACTCAGAGGTATTACGGATCAATGAGGGGAATAATATTTATATTAACAGTTGCGAGATAAGCGGGGACGCAGCAATCGGTGTAAAAGCTATTGGCGTTCAGAGCCTTACGATTGTTAACTGTTTTGTTCACGATAACAGCTGGTTTGCGTTCTCTTTTCAAAAATGTGATAATGTTAAGGTAGAGCACTCTCGTATTATTGAGAACCAAGAGGTAATGTATAAGCGTTCCTCTGATGTGGCAATGTATAGTAATATTATTAAGGATTAGGCACTCAATAATCCTTTATGCATTCAAAAGAGAGACTATTATTTTTTATTCTGCCTTTATCGGCGATAGTTCTTTTTGTTGTGCTTGTGTTTGCCGGAGCGTTCGCCTATGATGGGGGGAATAGACTTGATCATAGCTCAGTTGGCTACTCATTTTCAAATAATTACCTGAGTGATCTTGGCAGGCTAAAGACTGTCTCAGGCGTAGCGAACACGGTTCCTTTTTATTGTTTTAATGGCGCACTGATTATACTTAGTGCTGTTTTTTCTTTCTACTTTCTCTATCTGCCTTCATTGTATGATGATGATCAGAGAGTACAAAATATTTCTCGCTTAGGAAGCGTGTGTGGCTTTTTGGCGAGCATCTGTTTTGCAGGTGTCGCCTATACGCCTGCTGATCTTTTTTTCAGTGCCCATACGTTTTTTGCGGAATGGCTATACAGGCTGATGAATCTGACGATATTTTTCTATGCGGTTTCTTTTATTATTATGCCAAAAAAACATTTTATTCTGTCGGTGGTTTTTGGTTTCATAGGGCTGATAGTCAGCTCTCATATTCTGCTCTCTGATTTTGGTCTAGCCGATCTGTTTTCTGAGCCGCATACCCTACGAGTTCTTTCGCAAAAGGCTGCCACTATCGCACTGGTAGTTAGTGTCCCCCTGATGACTATTCACAACAGAAAACGAATAGACTCTCATCCTCTAAGTCTAAGCCCTTTTGCAATAAGTAGTTAGCTTTTGCAGATATAAAATTTTAACAAAAAAAAGGAGACTATCATGAAACAGTATGCATACGGTTTTGCCTCTGCAATCCTAGTGGTGTTCATCGCGTTCACTGTCATGGGACTTACACCAAATCCAACCCTTAAAACTGCTGGTATATATCAGATTGATACTTTGCTCTTAACCCAGGAAGACTATCTGGGGAATAAAAGCTATGAGGTATTGTACACTATTTTTGATACCACTACTGGAGACATCAAACAAACAAGGAGAGTCCAGCATAGTAACTACATCGCTAAAAAAATATTAAAGCAAAAGTCAGCGTTTGACTATAAATAAAAGGAGAGAACAATGAAAAAATATGGGATAGGTATTATTACTGGATTGATACTAGGAATAAGCAGTATGATGTTTCTTGGTTTTTCGCCAACAGGATCCGGATCAGGTCGTTATGAGTACATTAGTGGCTCCACGGTAGACATGAAAATATTCGACAAACGTACTGGGAAAATGTATGTCAGAGGCCGTGATTTTGTTACTGAGTATGATATAATTAATGCTTATTATAGGGTGCGTACTTATAGCTTATATGAAGAATAATTCATTTTAAAATCATGATAAAACAGAACGTTGCCGCTGCAGCAGAGAGAATAAAAGAGCATGTGGTTCAGACCCCGTTTGAGAGATCTGCTATGATGTCTGATTTAACCGGTGCAGACGTATGGTTAAAAATGGAAAACCAGCAACACACTGGTTCCTTTAAGTTTAGAGGGGCGATGAATAAGATGCTCAATCTATCAGAGATCGAGCGTGAGTCTGGGATCTATGCTGCCTCAACAGGGAACCATGGCGCCGCAGTGGCCTACGCCTGTCAAAAGCTACGTGTCCCCTGTATTATCTATGTTCCAGAGAATTCCTCAGATGCTAAGCTTGCTAATATGAAAAACTTTGGTGCTGATATCCGGGTTCATGGTAAGGACTGTATGGATGGTGAGCTAAAAGCCAGGGAAGTAGCAGACAGTACGGACGGAATATATCTTTCACCATATAATGACCACGACGTGATCAATGGGCAGGGTACGATCGCATTAGAGATTGAGTCGCAGTGCAGTGGACTAGATGCGGTAATTGTTTCTGTCGGTGGTGGTGGGCTTATTAGCGGCGTCGGGGGGTACTTGAAATCAGTCTGGCCGGAGATAGAGGTTATCGCTGCCTCTCCTGAAAACCATGCTGTGATGATTAAATCATTAGAAGCGGGTCAAATAATAAAGATTGATCCAGTGCCAACTATTTCTGATGGTACCGCTGGAGGCGTTGAGGCTGGATCGGTTACTTTTGAAATGTGCCAGGAGTATGTGGATCAGATGGTTCTGCTAACAGAGCAGCAGATCCAGGAAGGAATTATTCACCTGATTGAGAAAGAACGGATTCTGGTTGAGGGCGCCGCGGGAACCTCCATCGCTGCCCTGATAAAAATGAAAGATCAGTTAAAAGGCAAGCGTGTTGGGATTGTTGTCTGCGGCCGTAATATCAGCCTAGAGGTTTTAAGAAAAATTTTATGAAGGTATTTGGGCTGGAGGAGATAAAGAAGGTTCTCCCTATGCTTGACTTGTTTCCGCTGATCAAACAAGGTTTTAGCGCATATTCATCAGGTCTCACGGTTGTGCCCCCTGTTGGTGAGATGATTTTTGATGACCCGCCTGGTGATGTACACATAAAGTACGGCTATATAAAAGGTGACGAATACTATGTGATAAAGATCGCATCTGGCTTCTATGGTGACACAAGCTTAGGCATCTCTCCTTCCCAGGGAGGTGTGATGCTCTTGTTCAACCAAAAAACCGGACAGGAGGTAGCAATATTGGCAGATGAGTGCTATCTGACCAATGTAAGAACCGCGGTTGCAGGAGGAATCTGTGCTGAGATTCTTGCGCCAAAGAAATTAGACTGTATCGGTGTCATTGGTACGGGTGTCCAGGCCAGGATGCAGGTTGCTTATTTGTCTGGAGTTACAGAATGCAGGAACGTAAAAGTGTGGGGCAGGAGCGATAAGAGTGTTGAAAAATATATAGAAGACATGTCTCTAGATGGCTGGGACGTAGACAAAGCATCAACCACCGATGATATTGCTGAATCATGCGACCTGATTATTACTGCTACACCCTCCAAAAGCCCGCTCCTGAAAAAAAATAAGTTGAAAAAGGGTACACACATAACAGCCTTAGGATCAGACTCTCCAGGAAAGCAGGAGCTGGAAGAAGGAATCTTCGAGGTGGCAGACCTTATTGTTGCCGATAGCATCGTCCAGTGCATTGAAAGAGGAGAAATATCTCACGGAATAAAAAATAAAATAATAAGCGAGAGTGACATTACCGAGTTAGGGGCTATCATTGGCACTGATAATATAGTCTGCTGCGGAGAAGACCAGATCACAGTCGCTGACCTCACAGGTGTCGCTGTGCAGGATATTCAAATAGCAAAAGCAGTCTATGAGGCATTTGAAAGGTTAGACTAAATGAAATTTGAAGAGTTTGAGCTAGAAAGAAATCAGTCTTTATTTGAGCATGAGGTAGACTATAATCTATCAGAAAGTGGGCTTCACCCTCTGCCGCTAAAAGATATACTCACAAAAGATGAACAGACAGAGCTTCTAGATACGGAGCTTATATATGGTTATACTACCGGAACGCCTTTACTTAGAAAAAGAATAGCCGGTCTATATCAAGGCGCATCTGCGGATAATGTTCTAGCAACAACAGGCTCGGCAGAGGCTAATTTTATTGCCATAATGACCATGCTCGAGCAGGGGGATGAGCTTGTCTACATGGTCCCAAACTATCTTCAGATAAGGGGCATAGCACGTAACTTTGGGATAACGGTAAAAGAGCTTCCTCTTCATGAAGAGCTAGGATGGCAGTGGAACACGGACGAACTAGATTCAATGGTCACTAGTAAAACAAAGATGATAGCAGTCTGCCACCCAAACAATCCAACCGGCTCTGTTGTTACTAATGAGAATATGCAAGACATTATAGATATCGCCTCAAAAAATGACTGTTGGATTCTTTCGGATGAGGTATACCGTGGGGCAGAGCTTGATGGTGTGGAGTCACCTTCTTTTTATGGAAAATATGAGAAAACAATTGTTAATGCTGGACTGTCAAAAGCATATAGGCTACCTGGACTGAGAATAGGGTGGACCGTTGGCCCAGAAGATTATATAAAAAAAGCCTGGGCATTTCATGACTATACGTCAATCAGTATTGCCTATCACAGTGACTGGGTAGCTTCCAGAATATTGGAAACAAAACGGCGAAAACAAATATTAGACGGAACCAAAGCACATCTGAACCAGAATATGAACACGCTTGTGGACTGGGTAGATACGTGCGATAATAGGCTCAGCCTTTCTCCTCCTGAGGCAGGTGCAATTGCTTTTGTGCGTATTAACATGGGTTTAGGCTCTCAGGAACTTACCTATCACATAAGAGATAATTTCAGCGTACTTCTCACCGCAGGAAAATGGTTTGGCTTAGAAGGATTTCTCAGGTTTGGATATGGCCCTCCAAATGACTACTTGGCAAAAGCCTTAGATCGTATCGGCCAGTCTTTGGATGCTGTATAGTTGCCAGATTATTTCTTTTTTTAGAGCACCTCAGGAACATAGTTGAAGTTTGAACGGTCTGGCCTCTTATAAGACTCTGCGGGCAATCTTTTAGGCAGCTCAACCGGTTCATGGTCAATATCTTCATATGGTATCTTACTCAGTAGGTGGCTGATACAGTTTACTCTTGCTTTCTTTTTTATGTCTGACTCAACAATATTCCATGGAGCAAAATCTGTGTCCGTGTGTTCCATCATATTATCTTTTGCTTTTGAATAATCTTCCCACCTGTTAATAGACTCGACATCCATCGGACTAAGCTTCCATACTTTGGTCGGATCGTTTATCCTTCCTTTAAAACGCTTTACCTGTTCATCCGCGCTTACAGAGAACCAGTATTTTAATAGGATGATTCCTGAGCCGATGAGCATTCTTTCAAAGTCGGGTGTTGTCTGTAAAAATTCAATATACTCTTTATCGCTACAAAAGCCCATCACCTTTTCTACTCCAGCGCGATTGTACCAGCTGCGGTCGAAAAGAACTATCTCTCCGGCAGAAGGCAGGTGTGCTATATATCTCTGAAAATACCATTGAGTCTTTTCACGGTCTGATGGTTTTGCCAGTGCCGCTACCTTACAGCTCCGAGGGTTTAGGTTTTCTGTTATCCTTTTTATTGTGCCGCCTTTTCCGGCAGCATCTCGCCCTTCAAATACAATAACCACCTTTTTATTATTTTCGATTACCCAATCTTGCATGTGTACAAGCTTTACCTGCAGACGGCTAATCATTTTATCATATTTTTTATTAAAATCTTTTTTATCGCTCATGGTTTATCCTTACGTGTATAATTAATCAATAATTACATTATTAATATATAAATAATATAAAAATATAATAGTCCTTATTTAGTTGTTCAAATCCAATATTTTTAAATAGATTCGCCTTCCCCGTTGCGGATAATAGGGGCTCCCACATGCTATAAGTTTTTATAATGAAGTACTATTAAGGGTATCTCTATGAAAAAGATAACAATGTATAAGATATTATTTACTATGCTTTTTTCTTATTTGCCAATATATGGTCAGCATAACCCTTGTTATGACGAACTATATCTAGACCTTAAAGCAGGCGGAATTAACTCAATGACAACGAGAGAATATCATTATTTCACGAGAAAGGATGAGGAGTGTTCTGAGTACAATACTTTCGACAAGAAATATCATGACCAACTAAATCTAATGCAAGGCGAAATTTTAAAAATAGCAGAAAAGTTAGGGGAGCTAGATGAAGACATCAATCTGGAGAATATATATGGACTAGGTCGGCTAAAGGCCACCGATCCGGAGCTACGCAGTCTGGCGATCATGCAGTCAAAGGATAATGACATTAGAAATGAGTTTAATACTCTTATGGAAAAACTGATTGTTCTTAAAAAAGATCTTCAGGAGGAAATGCACAAGGATAAGGGTCCAACTGACCTTGTTGTCAACTCTCTTACGGTGATAGATAGCGCAGATGGCGGATACATAAAAACCATCAGCAAAGAAGGCAAGAACACGGTAATGATCGGAAATCATCCTTCTGGGAGTGGTAGCGTTATCACCTATAACAAAGAGGGTTCTCCGTCGGTGAGAATTGGCTCTAACGGGGGTGAAGGCGGTTACATGAACATAAGAAAGAACTCAGGAAAAAATGCTGTCTTTGTTGGAACAGATAAAAACGGGAATAATGTTATCATAGGCAGTAACTCAAAGGGGGAGCCTGCTTTTATGACCGGTGTGAATGATCAGGACCAAGGCTATATAAAGACGGTTAATTCTAACGGAAAAAATACAACCCTGATTGGGTCAAAGAAAGATGGTGCAGGATACCTTAGTACCTTTGGCAGCTCTGGAAAACGTACCTCTTTTATATCTTCTGACAGGAGCGGTGTAGGTATGATGGGGCTTTATGATAAAAATCAAAAACTTCAGTGGAGCCAGAAAGGCACAAAGCCAATAGTAGAACCATCTGAAGATGAGATCAGCGATCCTAAAAAATAATCAATAGTCTTAATAAAATCATTACAGGCAAATGAAAAAAGTTGATCTACGAAGTGATACCATAACGCTTCCGACAAAAGAAATGCTTGATTCTATCGCCCGTGCAGAACTCGGTGATGATGTTTTCCAAGAAGATCCAACGGTCAATCGGCTAGAGGACCTGGCTGCTACAAAATTTAATAAAGAGGCAGCACTGTTTGTTCCTAGCGGGACAATGGCTAATCTGGTTGCTGTCTTATCTCATTGCCAGCGTGGGGATGAGGTTATTCTTGGTGACCAGGCTCACACGTTCCTCTATGAGGCGGGAGGTATATCCGCTTTTGGAGGGGTTCACTCCCGCCAGATTCCGAATCAGGAGGATGGGACACTTTTACTGGAAGATATAAAAAAGGCTATCAGAAAAAAAGATGTACACTTCCCGCCAACAAGATTAATCTGTCTTGAGAATACTCATAATCGTTGTCTTGGTATGCCGCTCAGTGCTGACTATACAAACAGCGTTTCAGAGATAGCAAAAAATAATTCACTATCTGTTCATGTTGATGGGGCAAGGATCTTTAACGCTGCCGTGTCGCTTGATGTTTCGGTAGCAGAACTGACAGTTAATATTGACTCGGTATCATTCTGCTTATCGAAAGGTTTATCAGCTCCTGCAGGATCCATGCTTTGTGGAAAAAAAGATTTTATTGAAAAAGCTCGTAGAAATAGAAAAGCACTTGGTGGTGGTATGCGCCAGGCCGGTGTATTGGCAGCCGCAGGTCTTGTTGCACTAGAAAAAATGACAGATAGAATTATAGATGATCATAAAAATGCTAGAGCTCTTGCAGAGGGAATATCAAATATTGAAGGCATTAGTATTAACCTCAATAGGGTTAAGACAAATATCATTTATTTTTCACTAGACCATCCAAAAGTAGGCGGTGCCTCATTATTAGAGGAGATGGCAGAAAAGAATATTCATTTTTTCGAGCTTGGTCCTAGCTGGTTCAGGCTTGTTACCCATGCTGGCGTTAGTAAGGGTGATGTAGATGATGTAGTCGGAGAGTTTGAGCGGATTCTATCTTAATATTATATGAGTTATTTTGTGGCCAGAGGACATAAGTATTTTATTATATACCTTATTCTCCCTTTTTATTTAATTGGTGCTAGAGAGGATAAATTTTTTCCGAAAAATGTTATTGATATAGATAATAATAAGGTTGTTATATCAGAGTTGTCAAAAAATAAGACAGTCTGCATCGTGACCATCAAATCCGTTAGCTGTCCTGTTTGCACTGAGCAGCTTATACGGATCCGTGATAGAATGAAAGAGTTTAACAGGTGCAATCTGACGTTTTTGGTGCTTGCACCTGGCGGAAAAGATGGAATCAAAGAGCTCAGAAAAAGAACAAAGTTTCCGTTTCCATTTGTCCAAGATAAAAACCTAAAGATTGCTAAACGTTTTGATTTAGCGATTCCTCCTTTTGAGATTATGCCTGCTGTTATTCTATTAGAAAAAGATGGATCTGTCAGGTGGTCCAAACCTGGGCGTGGTCCTGACTATTACAGTGACCAGGCGCTTAGTGACTACCTAGACTGCGTAAACTGGATATAGACTAGCTTTATAGTGTCTACAAATCTTGTCACCAAGGTAGCGGCATTTATATTTATCCTTGTAGTTGGTTTTATCCTGAGGACAATGTACGAGGCTGGTGAGTTTAAGACACTAGAGCCGCACTATTCAGGAGATTGTTTCTCAGTGGCTGGTGTTGCCGGTGCTGAGGATATAACATTTTTGAAAAACGGAACAGCACTGATATCCAGTGACAATAGGAGAAGCAGGATGAACGGGTCGCTAGAGCAGGGTACGATATATCAGTATAGGCCTAAGGCAAAAGATCATAAACTAGTTAACCTCAGGCCACAGCTAGACACTGGTTTCCATCCACACGGCATCTCTGTCTACGAAGATCCAGATGGCAAAATATTTCTGGCAGTGGTTAACCATCACTCTGGCGGCTTGTTTAACTCTTCAGAAGGACACTCTATCGAACTTTTTCGTTATGAGGTTGATTCTTTGTTTCATATTAGATCGATTTCTGGACCGCTAATGATTAGCCCGAATGATATCGTATTAATCAATAGATACCAGTTCTATGTTACAAATGATCATGGCAGCTCGTCTGGGCGGATGCAAACTCTTGAAGAATATCTGCAGCTAAGAAGGTGTAAGATTTTGTTCTATGATGGGAAAAGATTTAATGTTGCTGCATCAGGCCTAGGTTTTGCTAACGGAATCAACATTAATCGTGATGGATCATTATTGTATGTTGCAGAAACAATTGGAAAACAACTCTCGATCTTTTCCAGAGATAAGAATACAAACGATTTGGAATTGATTGAGTCGATTTATTTTAACTCAGGGGTTGATAATATAGAGATTGATTCAGATGGTAATCTGTGGATCGGATCGCACCCTAAGATGTACACTTTCTCCAGACACATGAATGATTCAACTGTGTTGTCTCCGTCACAGGTTTATAAGGTTTCTTTGGATCAAAGTAATAGCTATGCTATTGAAGAAATATATCTAAATCTTGGAGGCGAATTATCGGGCTCAACCGTGGCAGCTTTTTATGATAGTACTATTTTAATTGGATCTGTATTCGAGAGTTATTTTCTTGATTGCAACTATTAATCATATCATTTGTTTTTGCAAAAGAAAATTTGACAAGATAGAATATTTCCTAAGTTGACGTCCTTTGATCATAATCGGTAGATTATAAGGATATTAGTTTGGTTATATTCTGATTTTGAATTGTTTTATTAAATAGGAAATCTTTATATGAAAAATATTATCATATATTTTGTTTTGTTTTGTGTCGTATTTACGCAGAATAACCAACAAGCTGAAATAATGAGTGAGACACCGCTTCATCCAATTCCTGAGGAGATGACATACGAGGAATACCAGGACATGAACCGCAGGATAAACATAGGGGTCGGGCTCGCTTTTATCCCTATTCCTGGCATTGTTCATCGTTATGCTGGTGAAAAAAGTACAGCAAAAAAACTATCCTATATTACTATTGGTGGCCTTTTAGCATTTGCTGTATCGTCAGGCAGCCAGGAGAAAAAATGGCCAGAGTCAGACTATGAGCTTTTTATTATGAATGAGGGCCTCGATAATGAGATAAGGTATGAAAAGATACCGGTAGAAATAACAGGAAATGATTCGGTAACATATAAACTGAACCAGGTCTACAAGAGGGTTAACCGCGTTGGGGGTAATCCTCTATTAGGTTTGATTGGTATTGCCGCTGTATTTGGCTCCTACTACTATGATGTGTTTCATGGACTAAAAATGATTCATGATAAGAGAGAAGCTGTACGATTCAAATACGGAAAAAAGTTACAATATTCAGTGCGCCCCTCTTTTAATCCTTTTGCAAGTAAAGCAGAACTTAATCTAGATATTTATTTTTAATATCAATGGTAAATTGCCTGAATCATTTACACTATATCCAGTATTTCATTCAATCATAAAATGGCTTTTATGGGTCCTTTTTTTAGCATCAAGTCCATCGTGTCAGTCAATCAACAATTATTCAGACCTGAGGTCGATCATGATTGAAGACCAGATCATCAAAAGAGGCATAGAAGATCAGCGTGTGCTGGATATAATGGAATCAGTCGAGCGGCACAAGTTTGTACCTGAGAAATATGCTGAATCGGCCTACAAGGATGGGCCACTGCCTATAGGATACGGTCAGACTATCAGCCAGCCTTTTATTGTCGCCTTTATGACTGAAAATCTAAAAGTAGATTCTAGCCATAAGATTCTTGAGATTGGTACAGGATCTGGATATCAGGCTGCAATATTAAGTAGGCTTACAAACCATGTATATACGATTGAGATTGTTGATGAACTGGCAAAAGAATCATCCTCACGCTTGAAAAAACTTGGGTTTAAGAATGTTTCAGTGCGTAGCGGTGACGGGTACAAGGGTTGGCCCGAGGAGGCACCTTTTGATAGGATTATGGTCACGGCAGCGCCAGAAGAAATCCCTGACATGCTTGTTGAACAGTTGGCTGAAGGAGGGATCATGGTTATTCCTGTAGGAAAGCAGTTTGACATACAATATCTATGGGTAATTACAAAAGAGAAAGGCGGGTCAATAAAAAAGGATAAGATACTTCCGGTTCGTTTTGTGCCAATGGTGACCAAGTAGTATAATGCGGTTACATATAATACAATGGTGGTTCGCTACTATGTTTATTGTTTGTTCGGGTTTAACAGCCCAGACTAATTGGTCTGGAGGAAATCTAAGTAAAATAAGTGAGGTATCGCTTGATATTAGTGTTAACGGGCTCGAGGACCCGATGTGGGAAAAAAAAGTGGAGCAGATATCGCTGTTATTTCTTGATAGGTATAAGCTTAAAATAAACCCGGACAGATTTTCACCTGCGGTGGATATTAAAATAAGCGTGATCGAGCCCGGTGATAATCCTTTGGTATCTTATAATATAGATCTCTCGGTATATGATTTTTTTATTTCAAAGGATGACTACACGAAAAACTATTCGAAGAAAAAAATAATAAAAAAATTCAAGACGGGTAAAATATATCAACAAAATATCTTAGGCCAGTCTTCTAATGAGATGATGAGGCCAGACATGGAGAATACTTTAATCCGTTTGCTGGATAATTTCATTGATCAGTGGTACCAAGACAATCCGCTCAAACAATTCTGATCCAGACCTCAGTTTTCACCTTTATTTGACATCTCCTTTGTTCGATGTAAATTCGTTGGTTTTCATAAAATATGGTACAATATAAGACTAGAAGAATGCGCCAGTTTGTTTTGATGCTATTGCTTTTGGGATCTATTCCCACTCAAAAAGCGTTTTCAGCAGAAAAAATAGACTGGAAAGGAAGCGAGCCAAAAACTGGTAATCGATTGGCTGTCCTGGAGTTTAGCTCTAAGGGGATATCAGCGCCTATACAGAACCTGCTGACAGAGCAGTTTCGCCTAAATATCCGGAAACTAAAGATGTACGAGGTCTTAGACGCAAGCTTGACCAATCAGGTAGAAATTTTTTATCCGGGAGAAGAGATTTATGGTGAGTGCAAGTCTAAGGGGTGCATCATGGAGCTTGGTAAAGTGCTCAACGTCAACTATATAATCTCGGGCACTATCGTTGAAAAAAAGAATGAATATTTTGTTAAAGGCCGGCTTTATTCGATTGACATGGAGCAAGAGGTCCACGGTTTTTCAATGGAAAATATAAGCGCGGTCGATAGCATAAGACTTGAGATGAAAAAACTAGCCTATAATGTTAGCGGCCTTGAGGTCCCGGACACGCTAACCATTGGCGCATCCAGTACAACGTTAAGCTCTAGCGTCATAAAAAAAGATCAGAAAAAAAGAAAGTGGATCACTCTCCCTAAAGTACCGAGCAAGATAAAGTCCTTGGTCTATTCTACTGTCATACCTGGTACCGGTCAGATGTATTCAAAAAGACACTATTCAGGCCTAGGTTTTTTTGGAGCAGAGATTGTTATCGGTGGTTTAGCGCTTTTGGCTCACTCAAGCTACCAGAAATCCTGGGGCGGTTTTGAGAGCACCTATGATAGTTATCAAAAAGAGACAGATCCTGGAACGCTGATGAAACTTCGCCCTGATATTATTCAGTATGCTAGAGATACGAAACGATATAATTCTTTTTTAAAAGGAATACGCATTGCTGGAGCCGCCGTATGGGGTCTGAATATGGTTCATGCCTATATCGTGGGCCCGGATGATATATTTGTTAGAACCGGGGACCCCGGCTCATTCACCGGGATAGGCGGGAAACCAAGAATGACTGCATGGGATGTTCTCTCAGGATTTGGAGTAAGAGGGGCGATACTGAGACCTCTTTTTAAAGGAACATCATTGTCTGCGTATTCTCCGTATTCAGACGCAGGCTACTCTCTAGTTACGCCCATTGGCCTGTATTTTGGTTCCGTATTTACTTCGTTAACCTTTGAATCATCTAACTATTCATTTTACACGGAGGAGTTTGACCAGAGTATTACGGGGACCAGTTTTACTACTGCCTTTAGTTTTGATTTTACGGAAAAAATATCCTTTGGCGGTAAACAACTGCGGAAATATGTTTTTATTGGAAGATCCCGCTATGATGATGGAAAGGGATATGTTGTCGGTGGAGACATGGTCTATGATGTCGGATCTTTTCCTCTGTCTTTTGCTCTAATAAGCAGGGCAAACTTGGTCAACACATCAGACCTTGGTAGTAGCATGTGGGTAACGCTTGGAGTCAATGTTGGGCTTGATATTCCGTAAACGTTTATTCCATATCCTTGGGCTTGTCGTTGTCCTTATAGTCTCTTGTAATGATGCAAGCTACGAACTTGACAATGAGTTTGACCCTGAGAATCTAGGTCTGGAACCACCTACAATTTTTTTCCATTTTCCGTCTGGTAAAGTTAATTCTGATGGAATAGCAGAAATAGATTTGAGCGTTGGCGATACAGACTCTATAGAGCTCTACTGTTATGAGGTGGACAGCGTGGGCGGCGCTCACCTTCAGATTGCGTTTGACTCTGAGGTGATTATGATTGACACGGTGGAGCATGGTGAGTTTTTTATGAACGGTAATACTGCGCCCATAATGATTACAGACCAGGGGCAGGAAGAGGGATTTCTAAATGTTTTTCTTTTTTATGAGCCTAGTCTCACAAGTGTATCTGCTTCTGGCACTAAGGCAATGGCCAGGGTTATTTTTACGGTTAAAGATGAGGGATCAGCTCCGCTTGTCTATACAGAGCAGACAGTATTCAGAAATCCGGATAATAACACTATCAGCCTAAATACCTTTGGAGAGGGATCTGTCAATGCGAGCCAATAGAATAATCCCTCTTCTTATTACAATTTTCTTTTTTGCCTTTAGCAGACTCACCGCACAGTGTTTTCCTGTGGATGATAACATTGATATCTATGACCTTGACAGTCAGCCGAATAATGTTTTAACGCTTACCGGCTCTACAGATGGTGCGGAAAATACATTCGCCATTCCTGGCGGGACATTGGATGGATTACAGTTTCCTGCGCCTGATATGATCTATGAGATGGTTGTAGAGCCCGGAGACACCTTTAATATTTTCATTGATCTTTGTCCTGGTACAAACTTTGATGCATCTATTGGCATTATCCATAGAGAAGATATCACTGACTGTGCGAATGCGACAGATGAAGATATCGTAGGATTTGGAGGTTATGAATTTTTTGGTGAATGGAGAGATGCTAATGGGCTATGTCCTGATTCTGATTACGGGGAAATAGCACCCGGAAATGATGGATTTGTTCCTCTTGCAAGAGACGTATATCTAGAGCCGGGAACCTATTATATCGTGGTCGATGGTGACAATGATGGAGCAGTAGGTGATTTTACAATGGTTATCGGTGAGATGCTGGAGTTTGATGACTATAGCCTTCACGAACAAAACCAGTATGTGGACATAACCTTTACCTCGCCGGTTTATGGAGTTAGTAATGATGCGACATGGGAGCTTGGCCCGCCCACGACAGGCCAACCACCATCCGCGTCGGACTATTTTGAGTTTACACAAGAAAACGGCCAACCATTTCCAACGGGTACTGTTACACAGGTGAATGGTCAACCACTAGAAAACAATCCATATCCTGGATATACTGAGCTTCGTTTTCCTCTTATAAATCCGCCTGCTGACGGTTCTACTATTTTTTTAGCTCCAAAGGAACATGACTTTAATGGTGTATTTGCGCCACATCCTGTAAATCTATCAGGTATTCCCTTCAATGATAATTATGAGATGGAGATTGAACTGAATGAACTTTCAGCACCAGAGATTGAAGGTTTATCTAGCCTTTCAGAAGATAATAGTTCGGTCAGGGTAACATTTAGTGAAGGGGTATATAGTAGTAATAATGGAACAGGTGGCGTAGCCAGTGTACACTTTACTATTGAGTCGGTTGGTGCAGACCTGTCACCATCAATTGGTAGTATTACCGATACTAGCGGGACTCTTATACCTACAGGAGGTGAGGAAATACTAAAATTTAATCTTTCTATGGCATACTCTAGTGGGTCTGAGTCCATCCGAATACGTGCGCAGGAAAATGCTGTTTTTAGCTCATCAGGTATTGCCATGGGACCCCAGTGGAGCACCTTGTTAGATTTGAATGATCGGCTTCCTCCGGAGGTTAGCTATTCTTTTTCTCCAGACTCAACGGATGCTGGCGTGAACCCGGGCGCTGAAATTAAAATAGTGTTTGATGAGTCTGTTTATTTTAAAGGAGATGTTGATAATGTTGATATTGAATCGGAATCAATAGGTAATGTTATATCTTTAAACTATGAAATTGATGGTATCGTAGATGCTGCAATCAGCTTTGATGCAACGATCAATACGGACAAAGATACGATCACGATCATTCCTGATGATTCTTTGGCACAGGTAAAAAGGGTTCGAATAACAGTTTTGGGTGATACACTAGTAGATAGTAATAAAAATCCAATGACAGAAAAACTGTTTAGGTTTACAGTCGCAGATATTGTGATTCCTTATATTGAGAACGACTACAGCCTGGCAGCAAATAATGAGTATGTGTTGATCAACTTTAATGAGAATCTCTGGTCAGAGATGGGCCAGAGTGGTGACATTGTTCCTTATGATTTTGCAATTGAACTTAATTCTGATCATGAAAATAGTAACGCGACATTAGCTACAATTGAGCAGGTAACAGATGGTGAGGGTAATACGGCAGTATTACAAAATATTGAAACTGTTAGACTATACTTAGGCTTTAACGCTAGCCCGTCAGGTGTAGAGTCAATAACGATCACACCTGCTTCTGGTGAGATTTTTGATCAGGGTAATAATTCTCTTCCCTCGACCGTCAGTATGTCATTTGACCTTTCTGATCAGTTGTCTCCATCAATAAATATCAAAAGTATCAGTAGCTCGGATAATATAGGTTTTATTCATCCCGATACTAGTTTCGTGGTTACCTCCACCGAGCCGCTCGAACGAAGCGACGGATCGGCAATAACAAACGATAACATAAAAGACTATATCACGCTTGAATACTGGGCTGACTCTGAGAGCATTGATTATACAGCAATCGTGAATGAAAATAAAACCGCGATTGAGATAAAACCTGATACTAGCATGACCGAATGGGAAGTGGTGTCCCTAAAGATCGTCAGTCAGAATGAGAGTGTCAGTATAGCAGATGAGGCTGGCAATGAAATCGAGACAACAACGTCCATAATCCGTGTAGACGATGTCACAGCACCAAGGATTGATAATGCAACTATCGATGAAACAAATACATATATCACCCTTACCACTAGTGAGTCAGTCTATAATGGTTATGATGAAGAAACAGGAGGCGTAGGCGGCTTGAGTGAAAGTCATTTTGAACTTTCAATTGTCCCCAATGAGTTGAACAATGTTCAGAACGTAGCAATAGAAAATGTAAAAGATTCCAATGGCCAGCCCTTACAGGGAGGAGAAACCACTATCAGGATTGAGATTATTCTAAGCCGCGCTGATGCTTCTGGCTCAGAGGTCATAACGGTGTCACCATCAGAGAGACCGATCTATGACCGGGGAGGCAATGAGGTGTCCGTATTTTTAAACCAAAAAACCATTAACCTCAATGATTTGCTATCGCCATCTGTCTCATATACACCTCCCGAAAACACTCTTATTTTTCCCAATACGGATTTCGTGATTAGTTTCAGTGAGACAATTAAAAAATATGACTCTGAGAGTGGTGTTATTGATGATATCGATACCAGCGACATTGGCAGTATGATTACCCTTAGGTATATAAATGGCGGTATAATTAATTATGAAACCAGTTTCAATGCTGATACATCTATATTTACTCTAAATCCATCACAAATCCTAATAGAAGCAGAATCCGTAGAACTTTCATTTGGTGAGGTTTTTTCAGATGAATTTTCGAATAGTGTGTCACCCGGCCTTGCCCAGTATACTGTAAATGATGTTAACCCACCTAGTTTTGGTGATAACAGTCTAGGCTCCGGTAACAGGTATGTGCAGATAAATATGAGTGAGGGCGTGTACACAGACTCTAGTGGTACCGGAGCCTTGACTTCCGATGATTTTAACCTGGTGGTTGACTATGGGAATCAAAATGGTGCAGAGTTGATATCAATAGACTACTTGTCCGACATATCTGGAGGAGAACTATCTGGCGGAGAAGATGCAATCTTAGTGAATCTGAGTATTATCGGCTCAACAAATGGAACAGAAAAGGTTAGAGTCCATGCAGTCTCTGGAGAAATATTTGATGGTTCTGGAAATTCAATGAGCCCAAATGAGTCTACCACAGAGTATACTCTTTCTGCTGCTCCGGTTTTTAGTTTAAACAGTAGTGTTGACTCTGAAAACAGGTATGTAACCCTAATTTTTGAAAATGGCCCGGTCTTTACAAATGAGGGTAATAGCTTAAGTATTATAACACAAGATTTCATAGTACAACTCACTAACTCAGATGGTGTTATCAGCGAAATTGTGCCAGCATATTTACTTATAGTAGATGAAAATGATATTCCGATCTTACCTGTCCCCACTGGTGCTGATATTGTTAGGCTTGGTATATATCTAGATTTTATCCCTGATGGAAGTGAAAGTATTATAATATCTCCTGAGTCATCTAACGCAATTTATAATGATGAAGGAGTAAATATGGATGGTTCAGAATTTATTGGACCGTTTACACTCAATGATCAACTGAATCCATTTTATAATGTAAACATCACTGATGGAGCCGTAAACATTGCATACAGTGACACAATCATTGTCAGCTTTAATGAGCCTGTAAGGTTATTAGGAGGTCAACCATTAACCGATGATTCAGCAAAAGAAAATTTTATTATTGAAGATATTGCAAGATCTGACACTACTATGATAATAACACCTGACACCACTATTACAATACCTCCTGATAGTTCTATAAGAATTGAAACATATTTTACTGTTGTTAATGGTCCTTATCTAGACAGTATTTGGGTCATAATGACCCAGCCTTTTGGAAGCGAGCATGTTATTTCCTTAACCATAGAAAATGATTTTGAAGATTTCTCAGGGAATCAGGTACTGGAGGAAAGTACCATATCTTTTACAGCACGTGATAATGTTTCTCCGGGCTTTGTTTCTGGATCGGCGGTTATTGACACGGCAGAGGTAAACGACGTAAAAAATAATCCTTCAGAAGGAAGTCGTATGGTTTGCTTTGTTGATGCAATAATAAACGATAATGTTTTCACAGATTCTGTTGCTAGCTTACCAATTCAGGCTAACGATTTTTTGGTTGGAATCATCCAAAATGATGGTGCTGTATCATCTGCTTATGTTGAAAACATAGTATTGCCAGGCATGATTCAGAGCGGTCAACAGGCTGTTCGTTTTCAGATCAGGCTTAATGAGGTCCCCTCTGGAAATGAAAAATTGTTTTTACGTTCGGCAGATAACAATTCAATATTTGATAATGGTTTCAATCCTATGAGTACAGACAGTACTAGTGACACTCTTTCTCTCTATGACCTTAGATTTCCAACGATAGACACAACAAGTATTGAACACAACGGATATGTGGACTTGTATTCTGACTCTACAATTCTGATTTATTTTTCTGAGCCAATTAAGCCAGATGTGTTTGAGTATAGTTTTCTATCTAAATTAGATTCCATAAGCTTTGTTCATGATACGAGTTTAACACCTGACTCGTTGACAATATTCCTTAATACTCCTGTGATGTCCTATGACACTCTGGACCTGAGTATTATCCACCTAGAAGATACTTCAGGCAACAAAAGAGAGAGCCTCATTGAGAGAAGGTTTTTTACGAAGGCTGCCGGTGACTTTAGTATACCCCCTGATGATAGAATAGGGGTAGACGATCTTGCCATATTTGTTACTGGCTGGTTTTCGGGTGATTCTACAAAAGAACTGGGTCCCTATACAGGCACTGCTCCAAATTTCAAGATCAGCCCAGATAATGTATTTGGGATAGATGATGGAATGGCATTTACTCAAATGTGGTTATGGTCACTCCAGACATTTGGCCTTTCTGAGACTATGCAACAACTAGTAAATATGCCCTCATCAATTTCATTCAATGGTAATGCTATTAGCGTGTCCCCTCCAGAAGATGCAATAAGCGGTCAAGTAGTGATTAATTATGATATAGAATATTGTGATATCAATCCTGGAGACAATGTTAAATTTAAAAATAACGGTATAATTTTAAGTAATAACAATGACCAAATTGGCTTGTCTGTGATTGAATATGCACTACATAAAAATAATAGAAGTGCTGTGTCCTTTGATGTCAATAATAAGGATCAAGCATCATCAGAGATTAAGGTAAGCTATTCATTTTTTGATGAAGATTTTAGGCTAATTAGCAAAGGCGACAGTATTTTACATAGCATTGCCCTACCCACAGAATTCACCCTAATGCAAAACTATCCTAATCCATTTAACCCTAGTACAACTATTAGATTTACAATCCCTAGTAATTCTTTCGTCAGGCTAATTGTTTATGATATAACCGGAAAGGTAGTGAATGAAATTGTAAATGGTTATCTAGAGCCAGGCGTTCATAATATAGAATGGAGTGGTACGGACGCTGGTGGTACAGATGTTAGTTCAGGGGTATATTTTTATAGGATTGAGGCATCTAATTACTCAAAAACATATAAAATGGTTTTTGTTAAATAATGTTATAAATATATTTATCTTTAGAAGAAAATGAGAAAGCTATATACACTAGAAGAGCTTAAGTCAAAGTATGAGCCAGATAAGATCATAAGCGCAATAGAAGAAAATTTTGTAATACATAAGTTTACACTTATCAATTTATTCTCGATTGAATCTTGTCCACTGTCTAAGTATAAGCAAGAAAGACAGATGTCTTTTTTGGATACAAAAGGGCCTGACGATGAAGAGCTTATCAAAGAAATAACGGAAAAGCTTCACGATTCAATCTATTTTATGACCTTATCAAAAAAAGATCGTACTCTTGTGACGCAAAAGATGCGATCATTTGCAAATGAGCTTGTCGAGGTTCAGCTAAAGAGGATTAAACTTTTTATAGATGATCCGCTTTTGGTTTCACCATATCCATCAGATAAAGAGTCAGAACATCCTGAAATATTGACCGAGATAATCGAGGTATTAGGGTATATTGAGTCTGGCCTTGAACTTGAAAAATCATATTGGGAAAATATTCCCAGAGCTGGTTACCTATCTGGTCTCCAGGTTTCTATGGGAGAGTTTTTTATGAGACTGAATCAAATTGGTATGTCTCAAAAAGATCAGATTAGTCTGGTTCAGCAAATATTTGATGAGTTTGAGGTTGACTGGAAAGAGGGTGCACGGGAGAATATCAAGGTATCATTGCAGCAACCTTCTTTAGAAATTTTACAAAATAGGAAAATGCATTTTGATAGTATTATTGGGGTCAATCAAGCCACCGCTCTTTCAAAGAATTTCGTCGCAGAATTAACCAGCGCGTTTAACATATACAGATCCCAATTAAGACGGTTCTAGTTCTTGGTTTTATTTACATTAATAAAACCACCCACGAAACATGTTTGACTATAAGCGTCGCATTGATGAGCTTCCGAAAGGGTCTCAGATATTACATGAACCACTGCTAAACAAAGGATCTGCCTTTAGTCTTAAAGAGAGAGATGCGCTTAATCTGAATGGGCTGCTTCCACCAAGAGTGTTGACTATTGATGAGCAAAAGAAAAGGATCATGGAAAATTTTAATAATAAGCATGATGACCTTGAAAAATATATTTTTTTAATTGCACTACAGGACAGGAATGAAACCCTGTTTTACAAGACAGTCACCGATGAGATTGAGACTATGATGCCAATTATATATACCCCAGTAGTTGGAGAGGCCTGTCAAAAATATGGACATATTTTTCGCAGACCAAGGGGTCTATATATTTCCAAGAATGACCAGGGAAACATAAAAAATATTTTAAAAAATTGGCCAAATAAAAAGGTTGATGTTATTGTTGTCACTGATGGTGAAAGGATACTTGGTCTGGGAGACCTTGGTTCTAATGGTATGGGCATACCCGTAGGTAAACTTTCACTATACACTGCATGCGCTGGTATAGATCCTGCTAGATGCCTTCCAATTATGCTGGACGTTGGAACAGAAAATGAATACCTAAAAAGCGATCCACTATATATTGGTCTAACAGATGCACGTATTAGAGGTGATGACTATGATAACTTTATCGATGAGTTCATGGAAGAAGCTGGTTCAGCCTTTCCTGATGCTATTATACAGTTTGAAGATTTTGGAAACCGTAACGCTAGCAGACTTCTAGAAAAATATAAAAATGATTACCGGATGTTTAATGACGATATACAGGGCACAGCTGCTGTTACTCTTGCTGGCCTGCTTTCAAGTCAGAGAATCACTAAAAAGGGATTAGCTGAAGAAAAAATCCTATTTTATGGAGCCGGAACCGCAGGAATTGGGATAGCCAACCTTTATACCAGCGCGCTTGTCGAAAAAGGATATTCTGAGGATGGAGCAAGAAAACGTTGTTGGTTTATTGACAGCAAAGGTCTGGTCACTAGAGGCAGAAAAAATCTGAGCGATGATAAGATTCCCTTTGCACATGACCATGATGCTAAGGAAGATCTTTGTGAAATTATTGAATCAATCAGGCCCACAGCCCTGATTGGGATATCTGGACAGGGGCAAGCCTTTTCCAGAGAGGTACTAGAGCGAATGGCAGAGATCAATGACCGACCCATTGTGTTTGCTTTATCCAATCCAACTTCTGTGTCTGAGTGTACAGCTCAGCAGGCATATAAGTGGACCAGGGGCAGATGTTTATTTGCCAGTGGCAGTCCTTTTGATCCGGTAGCACTAGAAGGAAAAACGTTTATACCGGGACAGGGGAATAATGCTTACATTTTTCCAGGTGTTGGCCTTGGAATTGTTCTCTCTAGATCTAATATTATTACTGATGATCTTTTTCTATGCGCGGCACATACTTTATCAAGTTTAGTTTCAGATGAAGAGCTCTCTAATGGCCAATTATATCCATCCCTATCAGATATTAGAAGTGTCTCAAAAAAAATTGCTATTTGTGTGGCTGAAAAAGTTATTTCTTCTGGATTAACTGATATCGCACTCCCGAAGAGTCTTGAAAAATATCTGGACAGTATAATCTATAATCCTGAATACCGAGACTATATTTAGTGAAACGGGTATTCGGTTAATTATTATTTTAATAGTATAAGAGGTTATAGACTTTAAAACAGTAACTTAAGGTATTATGGATACCAACACCGAGTCAAAGTCTCGTCTGAAGACATTTTTAGCAAATCCTTCCAAAGCCCTCTGGTCGCTAGCGATCCCTATAATGTTTGGCATGGGAATTCAGACTCTCTACAATCTTGTAGACATGATATTCATCGGTAGGCTTGGTGGGCATGCTATTACAGGAATCGCATTTAATATGCCTTTATTTTTTTTAGTATTAGGTCTTACCATGGGCCTAGGCACAGGGGTGACAGCGTCTATCGCAAGGTTTATTGGTCAGGATAATAAAAAAGAGGCGGATAATAGTGCAGAACATGCTGTATTTATGGCAGTCTTAATTAGTTTAACTCTTTCCTCAATAGGTTTATTGTTTGGTAAAACAATTCTAGCATTATTTGGAGCAGAGGGTGAAATCCTTTCCCTGGGGTGGGAGTATCTCCATGTAATGTGTGTTGGAATGCCTTTTATGATATTTTCAGGGTTTTTCCGATCCATTCTTGCTGGCGAAGGTGACATGAAGTTTCCTATGATGGTCGCCGGACTTGGGACCGTTCTGAATATTATCCTGGACCCAATTTTTATTTTTGAGTTAGAGAGCTATGGGGGCTTTGGATTTGGACTAGGTGTCGCTGGCGCGGCAATGGCAACGGTAATCAGCCAGGTCATTGTGTTCTGTGTGTTTGTTTACATGTTATTTGTTAAACAACATTCGTACATAACCTTTAGGCTGAAAGATTTTTCTTTTTCCATGGATATTATCTGGGACATAGTCAAGGTTGGGCTTCCGGCTTCTCTTTCGATGGTTGTGATGGCAATTGGACAGGGAGTGTTTAATAAAATACTAATTCATTTTTCCGCCGATACAGTCGCTGCATATCAAATCGCTGGTAGGATTGATATGCTTGTTTTTTTACCCATATTCTCTGTGGCTGCGTCAATGACGACGCTTGTCGGCATGTTTTTTGGTGCCAAGGAGTATGACGCCCTGAGGTTCACGATTCGATATGGAATAGTGTCTGCATTCTTTATCACAGTGTTATCATCAATATTTATATATTTCTTTGCAGACCTGGCAGTTGGGCTTTTTACTGATGACGAATTAATTATCTCTATAGCCGTAACCTTTCTAAGGCTTTTCGCATTTGTCTATCCACTAATATCTATTGGCATCACAACCGGGAGAGTGCTCCAGGGCCTGGGCAAAGGACTTCCAGTATTAATTATTACAATTGTCCGTGTGCTCGGTGTTTCTGCGCCATTAGCAGTATTTTTTATTTTCTACATGGGTAAGCCTGTAGAATGGGTTTGGTATTCAATGATGGTTTCAACTATCGTAGCTTTTACAATCGCACTTACCTGGCTTGTTTCAACTATAAGAACACTTCCTAACGTAAAACTTGAAACCAATCAATAATAGACTGAGGTATTAGTTTCACTAGCCTGACAAGCCAACGCATTTGCCATGGGTAGACATATGTTTTTACCCCTTTTTCAATAGCCTTTGCAAAAGCTATTGCGGCATTGTCTGCATCTTTTAAAAATGGTTTAAATCTTATTCTCTCTGTCATTGGAGTGTCAATGAACCCAGGACAAATTGTTACAACTTTTATACCATATTCTTTTAGTGTTGGTCTCCAAGAATCAAATAACCTTCGGACCGCTACCTTTGAGCTGGAATAGCCACCTCTATTTGGCAGAGGGATAAAGCTTGCTACTGAGCTGATCACAACGATTGTACCACTATTCTGGTCTTTCATGGTTGGCAAAAAAGGGATGATGGTGTTGCTTACTCCTAGTATGTTGGTAGATAGGATTTTATTAATTCTTTTACTTGAGCCTGAAAGAAGATCGTCATTGCTTCCCATTCCTGAGTTTGCTATGACAATATCAATTCCGCCGGTAATGCCAATAAATTCATGTGCTGCTTTTGAGCAGTTCTCTTCATCAGTGACATCGACCTTAAAGACATAGGTTTTGGCATTATCCTTTCTGCACTCACTTGCTACACCTTCTAACAGATCTACGCGTCTTGCCGCAAGCCCGAGGATTGTATCTTGATCCGCATAGTGCATTGCTAATGCTTTTCCAATTCCGGTGCTGGCACCCATTATGAAAACTTTTTTTGGCATAATCAGAAAAAGAATTTCATTCCTTTTCTAGCAGTGTTAAATCCATTTTTTATGATATTTTTTGATGCGGCTGAGGTTTTATGTATTGCAGGATTGGTGTGGTTTAGGTGAATGAAAAATATTTTTTTCTGATTTCGATCGAGCAGGTCTTCAAAATAGTTCATACTTTCAATAATAAATGGATGTGGAATCTCGCTCATATTTCGATTAGGAATTTCACCATCGTAGTAGAACGTGCCGTCTAAAAGTGCATAGCTGTTTGACTCTACCCAAAATCGGATGTCATGTTCCCACTTGTCCCACTTATCTATATCCGGAATGTATATAAGTGACTCATTTGGCCCTATAATGTTGTAACCAACTGCCTCTGAGAATTCATCTCGATGCGGTACCAAAAATGGTTCCACGATCAGGTCTCTTGCTATTAAGATCTCTTTTTTGTCTTTGATTGGTGTTATATGGATATTTTTTAATGATACTAGTTGTTTCCAGGGGCCATTTTTTTCTAAAAACATTTTCATTCTTGGCATGGCATATACTGCTATGTTTTTTGCTCCCATCACCTCCCGGCCAAGATGCATTAATCCAGTATAGTGGCCAATGTGAGCGTGAGTAAGAAAAATTCCGGCTAGTCGTGCTCCATGTTCTTTGGTTATGATATTATACTGTTTTGCAAAATCTGGAGTGGCATCAAACATCCAGGCAAGACCGGATCGAGGATCGATGATTGCTATACTAGATACCATTTTCCGTAAACTATCTGTTTTCCAGGCATCCTTACAGCAAAGCCTCTCACAGCCGGCATGGGGGTATCCGCCATCCTGGGCTATTCCTAATACAACAGCATATGGTCTGTCTGTTAAATACTGGTGCTTATTTTGCGCTTGAGACCGACAAATGATTATTAACGCAATTACAAAAACAATCCAAATATTTTTCATAAGTGAATAAATATTTTCTTTCTGTAGAGCCAATAGAGTATCAGCCAAAAACCCAGAACGTGTGCAAGAGCAAATAGTAAGGATCCGTTAAGGTCACCAGCAAGTGGTACAAACAAAGATCTGTATAAATAAGAGTAGCCTGAAACGGCGCTGCCATCAAGAGAGAAGTTTATCCTCAAAATAGTTTTTGCCCAGATTCCTGATAAAACAAATAAGAAAACAGAGTTTGTGCCGAAGACCTCAAATGCCCACAAAGGTTTTTTCCATTTTTTTATATCTACCATCCAACTAAGTAGTGCCAAGAACAGTGTCGCAATTCCTCCCGTATAGAGCACATAAGAACTGGTCCAAAGTTGTTTATTAATAGGGAAAACTAAGCCCCATAATAGGCCGGCGATAATGAGGCCTATTCCCAGAATCGACATTCGTCTGATATTATCTAAAAAATCTTTGGTCGTGTGTAGCATGGCTCCAACAATGTATCCTATCAAAACGGTAACGACGGAGGGAATAGTGCTTAGAAGACCCTCAGGGTCAAACTGGATTCCGGTGCCACCATATAGGTGTTTTTCACCAAGAATAAGTATATCAATTTTCCGAATTAGATTGGTCTCTAGCCCATAAGGATCACCACCACCGCCGATCCATAATAACCCCCAGTAAAATACAAGCATTCCGGCTGCGGCAGTAAGCAGCTTTTTAAGATCAAGGTGTATCACCATGATCGCGGCGATTCCATAGGCGAGGGCGATTCTTTGCAAAACCCCCATGATCCGAAAACTACTCCAGTCCCAGTCCTGCTGTATGAAGGGGTACGCATGGATAAAACATCCAGCTAAAAAGATCGACAAAGTTCTCCAGAAAACATGCTTATAAAAATCTTTAGAAGCAAAATAGTGCCACCTAGTGAAAGCGAAGCGCATTGCAGCGCCCACGATAAATAAGAAAAAAGGAAAAACCAGATCTGTTAGCGTACATCCGTGCCACTTCGCGTGCCTAAAGGGCCCATAGATATGGGCCCAGCTTCCTGGGTTATTGACAATAATCATGAGGGCAATTGTCATCCCTCTAAAAATATCGATCGAGTATATTCTTCTTGGTTTTGACATGTAAGTTAACTGAGTTTAGACAGATTTCTATTCCACACCAAGTAAGATCCGATGCCCGCACATCCAAACAGTAAAACAGATGCACTGTAATTATGAAAGATTAGATTGCCTATTCCGAAGGTGAACCCATATATCATTAGCACTCCGGCTATCCATAATACAAAAATTCCTTTGGTGACGGGTTCCATTGTGTGGTCAAAATCAGTGATTATTGGGTCCCACCATCCACCAGGCTGGACTTTTTTGTAAAATTCTTCAAGTCTTTCGAATGGCTCAGGCTTGGTGAAAAATGTTACAGTGACCCAAGACAATATCGCCATGGGTACAATAATCATTAGCTTATGATGAATCTGCAGGGTTACACCAAAAAGAACAGGCGCTGAACCAAATAATGTATACGTATCCGCACTAGAAATGGCCTGACTAAATGCGATTACTTCAAGCGTAATCGTGATAATTATAGATGTCGCCAGAGCTGTGATCTCGCTCCATGCATTAACCCGCCACCAGAACCAGCGGAGAATAAGTACAAGACCGATTCCAGCGCCCATAGCAAAAATAAACTCCCAAGCTTTTGAAATACTTTGCATTTTTAGTGCGGTGAATGCAGCCAGCACCATTAACACTACCGTAAGAATTTTTCCAACAAAAACATAATGAGTGTCTGACTCATTAGGCCTGTAGAATCTTTTGTAAATATCATTGATAAGGTAAGAAACTCCCCAGTTTAGGTGTGTGTCTATGGTTGACATGAACGCGGCCAGGAAGGACACAATCAGGATCCCTTTTAGGCCAGGCCCAAGTAAGCTATTCATGACCAATGGATAGCCTGCCTTGGTACCTAGTTCAGCATAAGAATCAGGTATAATAGGGAACATAATAATGGAAACGACCGCGACAATGACCCAGGGCCAGACTCTTAGAGCATAGTGAGCGAGATTGTACCATAGTGTGGCCAGGAGCGCGTGTCTCTCATTTTTGGCAGAGGACATTCTCTGGATTATATATCCACCACCATCGGTACCATGGTGTGACCACCACATCACACTAATAAATATTAAAAATTTAGAAAACGGCGACTCCCAGAATGTTGAGGTTGTTATGCTGGCATCTGGAATAGGGGGGATGAATTTTAGGGTGTTCTCGTTTACCGCATCCGTCCCCAGAAGCTGAGATAATTTATCTAATAATGTTTCCATTCCACCGATGTGGTTTAGGGCAATAATAGCAAGCGTGATTGAGCCAAACATTGCTATAATAAACTGAACCAAGTCTGTTACGACCACACCCCAAAATCCAGATAGGATGGCATAAACCAGAGCAATAAGAACACACAGCCATACGGCAGTCCACTTGTCCATATTGAGCATCACAGAGACAACAGAGGCCATGGCATTGATCACCCAGCCCATGACAATAAAATTATAAAGGATTGCAAAATAGCCGGCCTTAAATGCTCTCAAAAAAGCAGCCGGTTTTCCACTGTATCGAATCTCTAGTAGTTCATTGTCTGTAAGAACCTCGGCCCTTCTCCATAGTCTTGAAAAAAGAAATACTCCTAGTAAAGAGCCCATGAGCAGGTTCCACCAGAACCAGTTTTGCCAAATGCCTGGACCCCGGACAAACTCTGTAATGGCCAATGGGGTGTCCGCGGCAAAGGTTGTAGCGACCATTGAGGTTCCGACTATCCACCAGGGCAGTGACCTTCCAGAGAGAAAATATTCTTCTGTGCTAGATGCGGCCCTCTTTGAGAAGTATATGCCGACCCCTAAAGAAAACGCTATATAGGATAGGATGATTAGCCAATCAATCCAGTGCAGTGCGATAGTATCAGTCATAGATATTCCTCATTTGAGAAGATTGATAATAGTGTAATAAGATTTCTTCTGTTTTTCTACCATCAAGCGCCATCCCTAAGGCGCCTATCTGACAGAGCCCGACACCGTGTCCCCATCCTGCTCCTTTTAAAGTAAATCGAATTGCCTCATTGTCCTGTCTAGAATTTGATTCAACAGTAAACGCAGAACTATATAAAAATTCAGGGTGTAATACACGACGTATTTCATATTCAGTATCAATAACTAATGAAAAATTTGTATCATTGTCTACTGTTCCGTTTATCTCAAGGGTCAAAATTCTTCCTGAGTCACCTCTTTTAATTGGTGTTATCCCTTTTATTATTTTGAACCTTTGGCCTGTTTTAGCAAGTATAATGTCTTCCAGTTCATTATTCTCATACGACACCTCCCACCTATAGTAGGTTCCCTGTTTGTCCACACTTCCCAAAAAGTTATCTAGGTCTTGTTCTGGAATAAATTTCGGACTGCAGTATGAATCCATTTCGTTTTTTAACCACTGACCGAATCTGTGGTCGCTTGAAACGTTATAGGTCTTTGGTCTTTTACCATCATAAACGGAACGAAGGTATGCCTTTGTGCTGGTATCCCAAACATTATCGTTAGCCTCTGTTATACCTCCGCAGCTTTTTGAGTATCTTGTGTCACAGATCCTTCCATCGTGAACGAGCACTGTTCCTCTTGTATTATTAGCGGCCTTGATTGATTCTTGGTTTAAGTTTGTGATACCCTGATACCGTTGGCAGCAGTCATCATTACAGGCATCGAGGTTTAGGTTTTTATGTTTTTTTTCTTCTGCTGCAAGGATCCATGATCTTGCGGCTATAGTCTGAGATTCTAATAATGCCCCTGGGCAATTACTACTCATTTCGGATGTTGCCACACACATCAGGTAATCCTCAAGAGATATAGTGTTAACAACAAAAAGTGATGAATCAATAGAACAAATACGTAGATCACCTAGAACCTGGATCGAAATTGATTTTTGCCAGTGAAAACCTCTGCCCGCATTTATTGGGCTAAGATAAATATTGTTTGAGATCGTCCTGGATTTATTTATTATTTCTAGCTCATTACACTCAATATCATTCACTAATATTCCATTTGGTGTCTGCTGAACAGATAGATCGTTTTGGTCTGTTTTGATTTTTTCTTGATCAATTTGTATGTCGAAATCATCGCCATTGATCTTAATCTCTAGGTCTAATTGTTTATCCTCAGGCAGAACAAGACCGATTGACATTTTTGGCTCTTTTTCTGGAAATCTAGTTTTGCTCTTCATGTGCCTTATATGCGGCTCCTAGGGCTGCCGTTCTTCTGTCAGTTGATATCTCAACTGAAACATTATAATTATTTTGAAAAATTAGTTTTGCTAGTGGATTATTTTTTTTTGTTAGCAGGTTGCCAAGTCTCTGGCCAATCACAATTTTTTCCGGTTTACTGTTGTGAGACTGAAAAAACTCGATTCTTTTATCGATAAGAAAGTCAAATGCTTTTGCGGCCTTTTCTATTATGCTATTTGCAAAATTATTCCCTGATATAGCTTGATCAAAAAGTGATATTATAGCCTTAATAGATTTTTCTTTTTCTTTATTCCACTGGCTTAGCATACCACCGAGCGATAGGCATTGTTCAACAGATTCACCGCTTGGCATGATCAGTTCCCATGATCTTTCTATATCTTTATCTACTATTTTATTGTTTAATATGACTCCATCAGCGATGCCTGTTCCACCTCCAATATAGATCGCATTTTTACAGTCTCTCAGTTTACCAATCGATGATTTCCATTCACCAATCACGCAGCATTCCGAGTCGTCATATATCGTTTTAATTGAGATTTTGCTATCTAACTTTGGTTTTAGCATTTTATTTATCATCGATAACATGTTGATATTTCTTGGTCCATTTGCCATAATTGAGATACCATCATAGTTAGCTGTCTTGATTCCTGGAAAGCATAGCCCAACCTGAGTTATTTGTTTTTCCCTTACGGATGATAGAATTACTTTTACAATGGTCTCGATAACAGATACAGATTGATTTTTCTCTTGATCAGAAAAACTATAGTTATTTTCTTTGGCTTCTTTTTTTTGCCGAGCTAGATCAACGGGCATAAAGCCAGAGTCAAATCCAAGAGAATTTTTATAGTTAGATTCATGATGCTCTTCTTTAGGAATAATTAATGACGATCTAGGGTCTATGGCGGATGTTTGAGCAAGTATCTTGGTTGCTCCACCATCAAGGCCTAATAAAAGATGATTATTCATATAGTTTAAACTTATGTTTGAGTGAAGTTATTCTATTGATAGACTGGTTTATTCTATCGATGGAGATTCTATCTTTTTCTATTGACCTACGAATTGCGTTCACGGCTTTGGGTATATATTCTGGGTCATAGTCTAGATTGTTTCCTAGGCATAGTAGATCAATCCCGGCGTTAATCATCAAAACAAACATGTCCTCTAGTTTGTAATTATCCGATATCGCTCTCATGCTTGGATCATCGCATATTACCACACCATTAAAATTTAAATCTTTACGGAGGCTGTTTGTGATCGTCTCATGTGAAAGTGATGCTGGATATTCAGGGTCAAACTTATCATTAAAAACATGTGAGACCATGACCATGTCTAAGTGATTAGACTCTATAAGCTCAGCATATGGCAACAGATCAGCAACAGACCAGGAGTCTGATATATCAATAAACCCATGGTGTGTATCGCCGAAAGCAGATCCTTGACCAGGGAAATGCTTTCCGCATGAAATGATATTATTATTTCGCAGGGTCTCTATAAATATCTTGGAGTGCTCTATCACATTATTATGGTTCCCGCTTAACGCTCTTTCTAGCTTCCCGATATATGTTTTTTCACCATAGTCCAGATCGAGAACAGGAGCAAAATTCAGGTTAATACCTGTATTGACCATTGTCTCAGATATAGAGCTGGCAAATTCTTTGGTAATAAGAGTATTGTCAATTGCGCCAATATGTTTCCAAGATGGAAACTCTGGAAACCCGTAGGATGTTTTTAACCGGTTTACGTTCCCTCCTTCTTGGTCAATTGATATGAAAAGAGGGTTCTCTGATATTGACTGAAGCGTGTTTGCAAGGTTTTTAACCTGATCCGGGGACATAATATTTCTTGTTCCTGGTCCATTTTTTTCCAAGTCTTCATCATAAAGTATGACCCCAGAGAGATTATATTTTTTGATGTAAGTGGATATATTTGAGCTATCAGTAACCTTATCGTTTCTGAAACCAGCGATAATAAGTTGTCCAACTAATTGATCAAGTGTTTTTGACATAACATAAAAATAATTTGAATAAATTAAATACTGAATGAAAACGTTATTTATTACAACTTACTGTAGAAAGCAATTATTTCTATGGTTATTTCTTTCTTTCTTTGTTTTTATTGACGGATGCGCTAGTGTGCCTAAATCATCAAAGAATTGGCCTAAGAGGGTACTGAAAAAACTATCTCTAAGGGAAAAGATAGCCCAGATGATGATATACCGGATGCATCTCAAATATGACAGCATTACTCCTGAAAAATGGGAGGAGATAACAAGGCTTGTGTCTGGCGACGGAATTGGAGGTATCCACCTATGGTCTGGAGATGGTTCCAGCTCTTTAGCATTCATAAATGAGATACAAAAACGTTCAAAGGTTCCGATTATATTTGACGCTGATATTGAAAGAGGCTTTGGACAGAGATTTCCTTCAGGCACTGATTTCCCACCTATGATGGCTATTACCGCAACAGGGAACCCTAAAAATGCTTATGAGGTCGGGAAAATTGTTGCCCTAGAGTCCAAAGCCGCAGGCGTACATTGGAATCTTTCACCAGTTGTAGATGTAAACAACAATCCTCTGAATCCGATTATTAATACCAGATCATTTAGTGATGATCCGGATATTGTGGGTGAGTTTTCTATCGAGTATACAAAAGGTCTCCAGGATCATGGAATGATCGCAACCGCAAAACATTTTCCTGGTCATGGTGACACGCAGACAGACTCTCACAGCTCGCTGGCCATGATCCCCAGCGACTCAAGCCGTCTTTGGTCAATAGAGCTTAAACCTTTTAGGGTAATGGCCGATGCCGGGATTGATGTTGTCATGACGGCTCATATCCACGCACCAGACTATCAGCCAGAGGCGGATGAGCCTGCAACACTTAGCAGATTTTGGGTTACGGAAATTCTTAGAGAAAGACTCGGTTTTGATGGTGTAATTATAACAGACGCGATGAGCATGGGTGGGATCACAAAGAATTATTCTGATGACTATGCACTTGTAAAGGCTATCCAGGCTGGTTGCAATATTATCATACAAAATTATGATCTGACCGGTGCTATTGATGTCGTTGAAAGGGCTGTCCTGGATGGTGATATTTCAATAGACCAGATCAATTCTTCAGCCCTAAAAATGCTCCAGCTAAAAGACAAAGTCGGTCTCAATCTAAGCCGATATGTCAGCATGGACTTTATGATGGAAAATATCTCGACCGAAGAAAATAGAGAAACAGCTAGCAGAATTGCGTCCGAATCGGTAACCCTTGTTAGAGATAAAAAAGGCCTCCTGCCGCTAAGCGCAAGCGGTAAGGACACTATCTATGTTTTTGATATCTATGACCAAGAATACAAACACTCACGATCTACGGTCACGGCCAAGATCATTGCAGAAAGATTCCCCGTTAGATCTGTACAGATAGATGAGTCAGATAAGAAGCCTGTCCTGGACGCAATCATAAAAAGTATTCCCAAGAATAGTCAGATACTTATCAATGCCTTTGTCAGTCCAAAGGAGTGGAAGGATCGTATTTTTTTTCCGGACAATGAAACATACTTCGTAAGAGAGTTATTGAAAAAGTCTGACCGAACTATCCTGGCGAGTCTGGGCACACCATACCTTCTTCAGGATTTTCCTGAGGTTTCAACATATCTTTGTGCCTATAAAGGTAGCTCAATAATGCAAAATGCGTTGGCAGATGCTCTCCTTGGATTTAAAGATATCTCTGGTCGTCTTCCGGTGAACATTCCTGATCTTTATGAGATAGGCTCAGGAATTTTCAAGCAAAAGAAAATACAGACTGAAGAAATTTCAGAGTATAAGCCTGGCACACACATCAAACGGGTTTTGCCTAGAACAGTTGGCGTGGACAATTCTTATCTCGATAGTTTCATGAAATCAGCAATTGAAGACAGTGCCTGGCCGGGTGGAGTCTTGTTGGCGGCCAAAGGTGGAAATATTTTTCATCATCAGGGGCATGGTTTTCACACATACGATCGTAATGATCCTGTTCGCTCAAGTGATATATTTGACTTAGCCTCTATTACAAAGGTAATCGCTACCACGTCTGCGATTATGAAACTGGTAGACCAAAATAAAATTAATATTGACAAGCCTGTTGTGACATATTTGCCAGATTTTGAAGGAAAAAAGAAAAAGCATAAAAAGCAAAAATCAACAATAACTGTTAAAGATCTACTCTCGCATTCATCAGGACTGCCAGCGTTTAAACAGTACTACCAAATGAAGAAATCTAGAGACCTTATATTGGAAAGTATATACAACACTGAGCCGATTAGAATGATTGGAGACACGATGATATATTCTGACGTTGGGGCGATTATCTTAGGCGAGTTAGTAGAAAAAGTAAGCGGCCTTTCCTTAAACAAGTTTACGGACTCATTGGTTTTTGAACCTTTGGGCATGAGCACGACATTTTTTAATCCACCCAAAGAAAAAATTCATAGAATTGTTCCAACTGAGATAGATCCAAATGGAAATTTAATCCACGGCTATGTTCATGATGAGAATGCCCACAGCCTTGGCGGAGTAGCAGGACATGCAGGGCTATTTTCTACGGCCAAGGATCTAGCAATATTTTCCCAGATGATGTTGAACAAAGGGATCTATGGATGGAAAAGGATCTTTAGACAGAACACGGTCGAGCTTTTTACTACAAGAGCAAATATGATTCCAGAGAGCTCGAGGTGTCTCGGGTGGGACAGCCCATCGGGTGCATCCTCGGGGGGAGTTTATCTGAGTGATGCTAGCTTTGGACATGGTGGCTACACGGGGACCACGCTATGGATCGACCCTGAGAATGAGATTATTGTTATTTTACTTACAAATGCTGTTCACCCAAACAGGGAAAATAAAGAACCAAAATATTTTGACTGGAGACACCGTATACACTCGGCTGTTTATGAGTCCTTATCTTTGAAAGAAAAAAATCCAAGTCTAGAGCTCAGAACCAGATGGATAAATAGTAAATGATAAGTAGAATAATTATCCGTATATGTTTTTTTTCTTTAGGATTTTGTTTTACACAGGATATTCAGGTAAAGATGTTAACAAAATCATATTTTGATGTTCCTGTGATAGGAAAGGTTTATCTCTCACAGACTACATATCTATCAAACAATCGGAAGAACACCATTGAAAAAACAGATATCGAAACAAGATTCTTTGGTTTTATTGCAGGGCTAGTCTCTGACATAAAAGATACAACTGGCACGCTCATTGATTCTAAAGGACAGGAGTGGGAATACAATATTAATGATAAAGAGTACTGGAAAGTATTGAAAGAAAATGAACAAACATCAGAAGATGGTGATAACGAGTCAAAAAAAATAGAATACACTATAGGCTCAGATGATGAGTCATCTAGTGAGAATAAGATTATTTCTGTTTCTAGATTAGGTCACGAAAAGATGGAAAATATTCATGGATTTAGAACAAAAAAGTGGACAACAACACTAGAATTTTCTGAGTTCAAGTGGATAATTGATGAATGGTCAGTAAAGGAGCTTCCTCTATTACGTCTTGCAGACTCGTTGAATAGAGAAATATTGATATCAAAAGGTGTCTCTGATACTTTAATTGCGATCAGTAGATATGGAAGTGGGCTCTCAAATAATGAAATGATATTAGGGGCTACCAGTTTAGACAGTTTATATCAGGTTCATGGTATTCCTCCGATATCGGGAGAGATTATTAAGGGCAATGTGGAAAAAGTAGAAAAGGGTGATGATGATCCTAATATGAGCTTTGGGATAGAGATGATAGAACTATATGCAGAAAACTATGATGAAAATAGGTTTACAATACCAGATGACTATCAGTTTGTAGATTAATGTGTAAGAACAATATTTTCATGGTGATTCTTTCGTGAGTTTTTATATTAAATCACTGTTTTATGCGATTCCCACTTTTATGGTATTAATTGTATTGGAGGCGATCGTTGCCAAGGTAAAAGGGGTTAACATCAACCGGTCTGCGGATGTTATCTCATCTCTTAGCTCAGGGATAACAAATACAATCCGTGATGCAATAAAATTCACCTTTGCTATTGTTACCTATTCCTGGCTCGTGGACCGAATTACAGTCTACAAGTTAGAACCATACTGGCTCGCTGTGGTTGTCGCTTTTTTAGTTAAGGACTTCTCTGGATACTGTGTACACCGATTAAACCACAGGGTTAATGTTCTATGGAACAGGCACCTTATTCATCATAGTAGCGAGGACTTTAACCTGTCCTGTGCACTCCGTCAGTCTATATCAAATACCATAAAATTCTCAGCGGTTTTTATGATTCCAGGAGCTCTTCTTGGGGTTCCGGCGTCAATCTTCGCGATAATGGGTCCTGTTCACTTATTTATGCAGCTATGGTATCACACACAAATGATTAGTAAGATGGGGCCCTTAGAGTATATACTCGTAACGCCCTCTCATCACCGTGTTCACCACGCTATTAACCCAGAGTATATTGACAAGAACTATGGGCAGATACTTATTATATGGGATAAAATATTCGGAACATTTCAACCAGAGCTTGATCACGTTAAGCCTGTCTATGGAACCTTAAACCAGGCAAAAACCTGGAACCCGATACTGATAAATTATAAATATATTTGGCAGTTGATTAAAGATGCGTGGAGGACGGATAGTTTTATAGATAAAATAAAAATTTGGTTTATGCCAACCGGGTGGAGACCTGAAGATGTGTCAAAAATTTACCCATCAAAAAAAATAAAGGATCCGGGTAGACAGATAAAATACAATACGAAAAACTCATCCGGACTTATTTTCTTTTGCTGGATCCAGCTATTTTTTGCGTTGGGTTTTATGTTCCACCTGTTTATTGTACTACATAATACGGAACCGCTATTTAACTATTTATATGCAATATTTATATTTGTAAGCATCTTTTCTTATACCTCTTTGCTTGATAACAGCTCCTACGCTTGGATAGCGGAGGCTTTCAAACTGGTTCTGGGTCTAAGTATTATCTATTCTCAGGATTATCATTGGTATAACCTAGAAGGCGTATATATTTATCCTGTGGTGACTATCATCGTTGGCTCATTTTTATGCTCACTTTATTTGCAAAATGATAATAAACGGAAAATACCGGATCTTTCAGTCAGCTAACAAACAAAGTCGTATTAAACTTTAATGACAGAACAATTGAAAAAATGGAGATATCATGCGATTACTTATCGATAATGTTTCGAAAACATATTCAAATAATGTCGAGGCTCTAAAAAATGTAAGCCTTGACATAGGCAACGGTATGTTCGGGCTGTTAGGCCCGAATGGTGCCGGTAAGTCTACACTAATGAGGACAATCGCCGGTCTACAGGATGCTGACAGTGGGACTATCACCGTCGGAGAGATCAATGTTGAGACAGACAAGCAGGCCCTAAGAGAGATACTGGGATATCTTCCCCAAGAGTTTGGCCTCTATCCGAAGGTTACTACTGTAGAACTTTTTGATCATCTGGCAGTGATGAAAGGTATTACCGAAAAAGGTGAAAGAGAAAAATTGACAAAAAGTTTGCTAGTTCAGACGAATCTTTGGAAATATAGAAACAGAAAACTGGGTACATTTTCTGGAGGCATGAAACAACGATTTGGGATAGCCCAGGCGCTAATAGGAAGCCCCAAGCTCATTATCGTTGATGAGCCAACAGCGGGCCTAGATCCAACAGAAAGAAATCGGTTCCATAATCTACTCAGTGAAATAGGAGAAAATGTAATAGTTATCCTGTCCACACATATTGTAGAAGACGTGAGCGATCTTTGTAGCCATATGGCAATTATAAAAGATGGTGAGGTCAGGCTCATTGGCGAGCCAATGGGCTTAATTAAAGGCTTAACAAAACAAGTCTGGACCGGCCTTGTTGACAAAAAGGATTATAAAAATATTAAAAATGATTACCAGTTAATCTCATCAAAGTTGTACATGGGTAAGGTGCAAGTACGATTACTAGATGACAGGCAGCCGATGGAAGGTTTTGAACAAACCTCTCCCGAGATAGAGGATATTTATTTTGCAACAATTAACGAACTAGACACAGGAAGTGAAAGCTAACATGTGGAAACATATTGTATATTTTGAGCTTCACCAGGGGTTTAAAAAAGTTTCTGTCTGGGTCTATTTTCTGATCTTTTTCGGGCTCTCATTTTTGATTGCAAATATTCTAGGCGGTGCATTTACTGGCGCAAGTATAGTAATAGGCAATCAGGGTACAAACATTAACTCACCATTGCTCATTGCTGAGCTCCAGACAGTGTTTAGTATTTTTGGTGTCCTAATCTGTGCGGCGATCTTTGGTAACGCAGGCTACAGAGACTACGAGATCAATATGCACCCGTTATTTTTCACCAAGCCTGTTGCACCATCAAGCTATTTCTTGGGACGCTTTGTGGGCTCATTCGCGCTTAGTCTGTTTGTTCAGCTGGGTATAGTATTAGGATTGGTGATTGGCTTTTTAATGCCATATCTTGATCAGGATGCGATCGGGGCTTTCCGTTTGGACGCATACCTGCAGCCACTTTTTGTGATGGTAATGCCAAATATTTTCTTAGTCGGTGCAATGTTGTTTACACTGGCGGTACTCTCAAGAAGGATGCTGCCAACGTATTTAGCTTCCGTTATTTTATTGTTTGGATATTTAACCTCTTCAAACCTAACTAGTGATATTGAGACCCGTTGGATAGCTGCTCTTTTAGATCCTTTTGGGGGTGAGGCTGTCAGCGAGCTGGTAAGGTATTGGACACCTAGTGAACGAGACAATCTGCTGATTCCGTTAGGCAAGTGGCTGCTACTAAATCGGATTATCTGGTTGAGCGTGGGCGCAGTGTTTTTTGGGCTAGGGCTGTGGAAATTTAGTTTTTCTCATGAAGGACGATTATTTAATAGAAAGCAAAAAGAAGATGCAGAAGGATATTCTGAAGAGCAGCAAGAGTCTGAACTAGGTCACAAGCCTGTAAAACCAATTTTTAATTCAACCTCCATATGGTTACAGTTTAGTACCCAACTTAGGATTGAAATAAAGCGTGCTTTCCGTGATCCTTATTTCCTGGCTATTGCTGGAACTGCTGCAGGGTTTTTGTTGCTAAATCAATCTGCAATAGGAAAAATGTATGGTGTCAATACTCTTCCGGTCACCTATGAAGTTTTGTCGGTATTAAGTGGATCGTTCGCCTTGTTTATGCTGATTATTATCACCTTTTACTCAGGACAAATTGTATGGAAAGAGAGGGAACTCCGTGCGGACCAGATCATGGACTCTCTTCCTGTACCTAACTGGGTTCCTATGATATCAAAACTTGTCGCTCTTATGATATTGCCTGGGCTAATGCTTGCAGTGCTTATGATCGTGGGAGTTGGTATCCAGACCTGGCGTGGATTTTTTGACTATGAGATTCTATTATATATAAAAAAACTATTTATCCTTGATTGGACCAGGTATATGCTTTTGTGTGTCTTGGCATTTACGATTCAGGTGTTAGTAAATCATAAGTATTTAGGCCATTTTTTAATGATATTGTATTTTATGTTTGGGATTTTTGCTGGTCAGCTTGGTCTCAATCATACCCTTTATTATTATGGATCCGGATCCGGAGCGCCATACTCTGATATGAATAGTTTTGCACCTTACATTCCCAGACTAATTAGCTATAAACTCTATTGGGCGTCTTTCGCTTCATTGATAATCATTATATCTAATCTGATGTGGTCAAGGGGCACAGCATTAAATATAAAATCCAGACTATCAATGGCAAAAATTAGAATGAATAATTATGTGGGCTATGGGCTAGCTGGTTTCACAGTCTTGTTTATTGTAGTAGGGTCGTACATTTTTTATAATACCAACATTCTTAACGAATACCACCGGCCTAAGTATTATGAACAGCGGTCCGCAGACTATGAAAAAAAATATAAAAAGTATAAAAACAGGCTCCTTCCAAAGATTGTCTCTGTAAAAGGGGAGGTACATCTTTTCCCGACCGAATCGAGGGTGGAGTTCAGCGGAACCTATAAAATGAAAAATAAAACAGGCACAGTGATTGATACGATTCACTCGAACTATAGTGCAAATTTTCCCTATGCGAAATATGACTGGTCGATCGATAATGAACTGGCAGAACGAGACAGCATATATGGCTGGAACATGTACGTGTTTGATCCGCCTATCATGCCTGGTGACGAGTTCTTTCTTGAGTTTAAAGGAGAGCGTAAACGAAAAGGTTTTAACAATGGCGGGGTGGACATGACCGTGGTAGAAAATGGAACACTGATATTTAGCTCACAGATTTTACCCACATTTGGTTATGACTCGGACCGAGAGCTAAGACAAAAAAGGACAAGAAAAAAATATGGCCTTGAGGAAGAAAAAGATCCCATGCCAGCCTATAACGATCCAGAAGGACTAAAGAATGGCATCCTTGGTGATGACGCGGACTGGGTCGATTATGAGATGACCATAAGTACTGACCCAGATCAGATAGCGATAACCCCAGGGTATTTGCAGAATGAGTGGAACGAGAACGGAAGAAGATATTTTCACTATAAGATGGACCAGCCAATACACAATCTTTTTGCTTTTGTATCGGGAAGATATGCTGTAATGAAAGAGAACTGGAACGGAATTGACTTGGAAATATTGTATCATCCAAAACATATTTATAATCTAGAGACCATGATGAACAGCATGAAAAAGTCTATAGAGTATTATTCAGAGCTTTATGGGCCATATCCTTATAGGCAGTGTAGGATTATTGAGTTTCCGAGATACTCAGCCTTTGCTGTCTCTTTCCCGAATACGATTCCATTTTCTGAGGCTATAGGTTTTGTGATGGACGTTGATCCAGAGGATCCAGAGGATCTTGACATGCCTTTCTGGGTGACCGCCCATGAGATGGGTCACCAGTGGTGGCCGCATCAGGTATCCGGTGGAAATGTTCAAGGGTCAGCATTTTTAAGTGAGGGGCTATCAGAATACTCAGCGGTATCATTATTGTCTAAGGAAAAAGGCGAGAAGCAACTAAGAAAATTTTTAAAGTATGAGCTAGATAATTATTTAATGGGTCGTGCAATGGAGAGCAGGCACGAGCCTAGTATTGTAAAAACAGAGGGCCAGCAATATATCCACTATAATAAGGCCGGACTAATTATGTACACCCTATCAGATTTTATTGGAAAAGATCGATTCAACAAGGCGCTTGGAGAGTTTATAGATAGGTTTCGTTATCAGTCAGATCCTTATGCCAACATCGGTACTTTCATCGAAATGATCAAAGACAATACACCAGAAAACTTGAAATATCTTGTGCATGACACTTTCGAAAAGATTACTCTCTACAAAAACAAGGCAAAGGAAGCCAGTGCAATAAAAAACTTAGACGGAACTTATAGTGTTACCTTTACTGTTGAAGCCAAAAAGGTGTATGCAGATAGCCTAGGAGAAGAATCTCCTCCGGCTATTCTTAATGACTGGCTTGAGGTCGGTATTCTTGGTGAAACTGAAATAGATGGTGTCGAGCATGAGATACCTATATATGTAGAAAAAGTAATAATAACAGACTCTCTTTCAACCTACACATTTACCGTCGATCAAAAACCGACAAAGGCGGGTATTGACCCAATGAACAAATTTGTAGACCGAGATATCGATGATAATATGGTTCGTGTCCAAATAGTTTCTTCAAAAGAAAAAGAGTCTTAACAAAAAAAATTCCAATTCTGAAAACTTTTTTGTGTAAATAAGTCATATTAAATTCAGCCTATCATATTTTCATTATCACATATAAGAAAAATGGGGGAGAGCTAAATGTCAAGCTGGAATAAAGACAGTTTTATAGCACACTTACGGGAAAATTGCAGTCGAGAGATTGCAAAAATTGGTGAGTCAATTATTCAATTTGCAGAGAATAATGCATCGGACATAAGCTGGGGAAGAGGAACAGACCACGGGACAATGACCTTCCGCTGTAATAGCGACGATGGAAATCTTCCGCTTTTTCATATGACCTCGTTAGGACAGTTGAACCTCCAAATTAATTTTATGCGTAGTAAAGAAATACCTCCTATGGTTATTCGTGATGTTGTCATAAAAATGGAGTCAAACTTTCTTCGTGATTATGATGAAGAGGGCTACCCGAGTGATGTTTTTGTTTCTATGGAAGATCTTTTTCATACTCAAAGCCAGGTGGACAAATTTATTAAAACTATGGAAGGTGCTACCTATAGGCTAAAGCAATAAGCCTCCAATTTTCCATTTTTTTGAATAGTCTTCTCTTTTGAGTTGTTATAGATAGTGAGATATAATAATACATTAGCTATTATATTCCTCTTTGGTATTTTATTTAGTCAGGCTTATCAGCCTGTTGAACTGCCGATTGGTCTTACCGAAGAAGAAAAAAACAATATTCATCTAATCTATGAAATGGGGAGAGACACAGAACCGCCACCAACACCAGTCAGGAATATTGCTGAATATGAACGAATGAGCGGAGCACTTATCCGATATCCTTTCGGGATTTCCTTAGATATAATAAGAGAATTGGCTGAAGACTTGATTGTCTATTGTCTGGTATCATCTAGTCAGCAAAACAGTGCACTCAACTCAATGAATAACGCTAGTGTAAATACGAATAATGTTGAGTTTATCACGGGCCCTACGGACAGCTATTGGACAAGAGACTATGGACCATGGTGGGTCGTTGATGGTGATAACAATATGAGTATTGTAGACTTTACCTATAACAGGCCAAGGCCCAATGATAATGATGCTCCTCTAAAAATATCTGATTTTTTTAATGTGCCATACTATTCTGTGGACATAGTTCATTCTGGAGGAAATTATATGACCGATGGCTATGGCATTTCCGCATCATCCAGCCTGGTCTATGAAGAGAATGATATGAACAATGATGCCCTAGATAATCTTATGAACGTTTATTATGGTATAAGCACATACCATGTTATAGCAGATCCAAACAATACATACATTGAGCACATAGACTGTTGGGGCAAATATTTAAGTACTACAAAAGTTTTAATTCGAGAGGTCCCAGTCAGTCATCCCCAGTATGATGAGATTGAGTCGGCGGCAATCTATTTTTCTGAGGCCCTAAATTTTTGGGGTGAGCCATGGGAAATCTTTAGAATATGGACTCCAAATGACCAGCCTTATACAAATTCAATCATTATAAATAATAAGGTGCTAGTCCCAATAATGAACAGCTCTTGGGATGACGAGGCTCTTGATGTTTATCAAGCAGCGCTGCCCGGTTACGATGTGATTGGATTTACAGGGACCTGGGAGTCCACAGATGCGCTCCATTGCAGAGTAAAAGGAATACCCGATTTAGATATGCTGCAAATCTTTCACAAACCTCTCACAGACACGATTGCACCAGGTCCATCACAGTCCCAAGGTTATGAGCTAGAGTTGGATATTCGTGATCTAAGTGGCTCAGGCATTGTGGATCAGTCTGTAAAAGTATTTTGGAAAAATGAGACCATGCCAGATTATGATTCCACGCTGTTGCACCAGCCTGGTGTTCCAGAAGAGCCAGACAAATATAGTGGATCTATACCCGTTCAGGCTTTTGGATCCAATATTCGCTATTATGTTCAAGGCGCTGACAGTTCTGGAAGGATTGAAACGTCCCCATTAGCCGGCTATCATTCTTTCTATGCTATGCCCACGGATGCATGTAATAGCTGGGATATAGGTGACCTGAATAACTCAGGAGCCTTGGATATTATCGATGTCTTGATGCTCGCTGATTTAATCGTTTACAATAACTCTTCTGGCGTATGCTGCGAGTCTGTGGCAGATATAAACTCAGATGGTGTCTTAAGTATCATCGACATTGTTACCTTAGTTAGTCTGGTAGCTAACCAGTAGAAATGAAACAAATTAAATATGACTTAGTGTTGATTGGTGCCACTGGATTCACTGGGAAACTGGTTGCTGAATATATTACTAAGGAGTATGGAGCTAAAAATGAAAAATTTGTTTGGGCCATAGCCGGGAGAAACAATAGTAAGCTTAATGAACTGAAAAGTAGTCTATCAGAATTTGATTCTGAAGCGAAAAACCTCCCTATACTTATAGCAGACAGTTACGATAAAAGATCTCTAGATAATATTACATCTGTCTCCAGGGTAATCATCAGCACTGTTGGACCATATCTTAAATACGGGAAGCTGCTAGTAGAGTCTTGTGCGGGTAATGGAACCGACTACTGCGACCTTACAGGTGAGGTTCCTTTTATTAGAGAGTCTATCGATTTGTTTGACTCCCTGGCAAAAAATAATCATTGCCGAATTGTACATTGCTGCGGTTTCGATTCAATTCCCTCTGATATTGGGGTGCTAAAATTACAAAAAGAGGCAATCCAAAAATTTGGGAGACCATGTGATGAGATAAGACTATATGCCAGATCTATGAAAGGAGGCTTCAGTGGAGGGACTATTGAGAGCATGATTAACATATCATCGTATATCAATTCAAGGCCAGATCTGTCTGGATTATTGGCTGATCCATATGCGCTAAATCCGGATGGTCAATTATCAGGAGGGCCAGATGGTCCGAGCCTGCGATCTGTTAAATGGGATAAGACTATGAAATTCTGGATTTGTCCTTTCATTATGTCTGGCATTAACACTCGCGTAGTGAGGCGATCAAATGCGTTAATGGGTTTTTTGTATGGTGACTCTTTTCAGTATAGTGAGGTATACTCATTTAACAGAGGGTTTTTCGGTTTTATTAATTCATTATCTATGCTCATCGGTCTAGCATGCCTTAAACTAGCTATTAGCTTTAGACCGTCATTGTGGTTTTTAAGAACATTCTTTCTGCCTGCACCAGGTGATGGCCCATCAAAAGAGAATAGGGAAAGTGGACACTTCAAAGTAGTGCTGCTGGGGTCAGTAGATAATAATAAAATAAGCTGTATCGTGACCGGAGATCAGGATCCTGGATATGCTGCGACTGCGAAAATGTTATCGGAGTCTGCACTTAGTATGCTATTGAATCGTAAATCTATTCCAGATATTTCAGGCGTTTTAACACCTGCCTCAGGGATTGGTGATATCATAGTATCTCGGTTGAAGGATAAGGGCGTAACATTTAATATAGAATAATTTTTATGGTGGGGTTTATTAATTAAATCAAATTTCATAACTTATGGCCAATCTTTATTCCACATATCAGATTAGATGAATAAAAAACTACAGGTTTTATCTACCCTAATTTTTTTTATTGGGTGTTCAAATATCACTAACGAAGAGACCCTAATTGAAAAGTCCTCCCTTACATATGCAAAAGGCAGCAGTGTCCCGTTTACAGGAGAGGTAATAGGGAAATATGACAGCGGTCAAGAACGTATCAAAGGTAAATATATAGATGGTAAAAGAGAAGGTCTATGGATCTTTTTACATAAAAATGGTAAAGAAAGTGAAAAAGGGGAATATTTAAATGGCAGCAAGAAGGGTGAATGGGCGAAGTGGTACGAGAATGGGATACTAGAGTCTAGGGGTACTTATTCTAATGGAATGGTGGAAGGATTATGGAAATTTTGGTACAATAATGGAACAAAAGAAAAAGAAATTACTTTTGTTGATGGTAAAGAAAATGGACAGTCGAGAGGCTGGTATTCCAACGGCAAAGAGAAAAATGTTGTTCATTATTCAATTGGAAGTAAGGATGGTGAATACATGGAGTGGGACCAAAATGGAAATAAAATCTCAGATGGTATCTTTAAATCAGGAAAAAGATGGAACGGTTATTTCGGCGATGATCACTATATAAATGGTGCCAAAGGATCTTTATTTATACAGTTCTTCAAAAGCGGAAAGAAAAAGATCGAAGGTGTGTTAATTGAGGGACAAAAAACAGGACCATGGAGCGAGTGGTTTGCCAATGGAAACAGAAAATATACCGGCGACTATAGAGAGGGTAAAAGAGATGGAAAGTGGATATCCTGGGACCAGAAAGGCAATGAAATAATTAATGGTATATATAGAAATGATCTGCCATGGAAAGGGAAATTTGAAAATTATTATTATAGCAATGGTAAAATTGCTCAAGAATATGTTGAATACCATGAAAATGGTCAAAAAAAGATTGTCGGTGTTTTTATAAATAATAAAAAAAGTGGTCAATGGTCCGAGTGGTTTGAAGATGGTACGCAAAAATATAGTGGAAACTATTTAAATGGTAAAAAACATGGTCGCTGGATTGAGTGGGAAAATACAGGTAATGAAATAATTAATGGTGAATATAAGAATGGTCAAAAGTGGGATGGTAGATTTGGTGACAACAATTATATAAGCGGACTTCAGAGAGAAGAGTATTCTGAACAATACCCTAGTGGGAGCCTGAAGGCCACTGGTATTTTAGTTAATAAAGTAAAAATAGGAAGCTGGAGCTATTGGTATGAAAATGGAGTATTAGAAGAGACCGGATTTTATACAAATGACATAAAAGATGGCGAATGGACTGGTAAATATTTAAGCGGGAATAATAAATATATTGGGAAATATATCAGTGGCAAAGAGGATGGACTTTGGACATATTGGTATGATGATACATTAAAAAAATCAGAAGGAAGTTATCAATCTGGGATTAAAGATGGAGACTGGATTGAGTGGAGCACTGAGGGGAATATCCTAGTAAATATTATCTATAAAAATGGTCAAAAATGGACCGGAAGATATGGAGAAATATTTTATTTAGAGGGCATTGAGAAAAAAGGTATAAAAATTGAGTATCCAAATGGAATAGTTAAAGAAGAGGGAATATTGTTTAATGAAAAGAAAATTGGACGCTGGACATTCTACCACAATAATGGAAAAAGAAAAAGCACCGGCCTATACAATGATGGCCTAGAAAATGGGAAATGGTATTACTGGTATAAAAGCGGAAAAAAAGAAAAAGTAGGATCATATAATAATGGGATCAAAGAGGGGCTATGGCTGGGCTGGTATTACACAGGTAATAAGTTTTTTGAGCGAAGATATAATAATGGTCAAAAAGATGGTAAATGGATCTGGTGGTACGATAATAGGCAGCTAAAGTATATAGGAAATTATAATGCAGATATAAAAACCGGTGAATGGAAAGAGTATGAAAATGATGGATCCATAATAGTGGATGGAACCTATGTCAGCGGGCAAGAATGGGATGGGGTCTTTAAAGGAGAATATTATTCAGACGGTAAGAAAGCAGAAGAGTATAAAGATTACCATGAGAACAATGCTATTATGTCAGAAGGTTTAATTATTGATGAAAACATAAAAATAGGCACCTGGGTCTATTATCATAAGAACGGCTCTAAAAAAAGTAGTGGAGAATATGTAAAAGATAAAAAAGAGGGTAAATGGAGCTACTGGTACAAGAGCGGAAAAGAAGAAAAAATAGGATACTATGTAAATGATTTGATGGATGGTGAGTGGCAAGGCTGGTATTATACAGGACAAAAATTTTATTTAAGAACATATAAAAATGGTCAAAAAGATGGCAACTGGATCTGGTGGTTTAATGATGGTAAGAAAAAATATGAGGGAAGCTATCTAAATGATAAAAAAGATGGTAAGTGGACCGAGTGGGATAAAGAAGGCGAACTGGTGACCAGTGGAACATATCATAACAGTGTTAAGTGGTCAGGAATTTTTGATGATGGAAGATACTATAAGGGCAGGATGGCCAGTCAGTCTGAACAATATTACGATAATGGCACCATGAAATCTCAGGGGATGCTTATTGGCGAGATTAAATTAGACCTTTGGACCTATTGGTATGATAATGGGAATAAAAAAGAAGAAGGTTCATACATCGAAGATCGTAAAAATGGACAATGGTCTACATGGTATAAAAGTGGTAAAAAGAAAGAACTAGGAGCCTATAAGGATGATAAGAAAAACGGAGAATGGAGGTCCTGGTACTATAATGGTCAAAGATACTATAAAAGAAATTATAAGAACGGTGAAAAGCATGGTGAATGGGTATGGTGGTATGATAATGGTCAAAAGAAATATACTGGGGCATATAAAAATGGCAAAAAAGATGGACAATGGTTTGAATGGTCGACCACTGGAGACCTTGTCCTAAACGGATCTTTTAATAATGGTAAGAAATGGGATGGTGATTTTAAGGATGGAAACTATATCTCAGGTAAAAAACAAAATTTATAGTACTCTCTATCCAAACAGCTTATAACAAATCATCTTTGTGTAACACCTCAGGCCATACGAGCTAATGGAATCCGGCCTTCGTTTTGCTGCAATTGACATTGGTAGCAATGCCATGCGTCTTCTGTTTACACGTGTCATCGAAAAGAAAAATGAGAAACCATTTTTTATTAAAGAGTCACTTATCAGGATGCCTCTTCGTTTGGGGCATGATGCATTCACATCGGGCGTAATCAGTAAAAAAAATTGTAAAAGATTTTTGCATACAATTCTTGGCTTTAAAAATCTAATTGAGGCCTATGGTCCAGTTAGTTACAGGGCCTGTGCGACCGCGGCAATGCGTAACGCAGCCAATGGTCTGGATTTAGTGAAAAAGGTAAAGGAAAGTTCGGGAATTGACCTAGATATTATTACAGGCCAGGAAGAGGCGGCGATGATTTTATCCAGAAACATCAGCCAGTATCTAAAAACAAAAAAAAATTACATACATATTGATGTTGGAGGAGGAAGCACAGAGCTGACGATTATATCCGAGAGAAAAAAACAAATCTCAAAATCTTTTTCGATCGGCTCTGTCCGCCTGCTGGAAGGGAAAGTAGAAAAATCATATTGGAACGTTATGCATGATTGGATTCATGATAGCACCAGATCACTCGGGCAGATTAAGGCGATTGGAAGTGGTGGAAACATAAATAAAATAGCCTCGATGCTTGGCAAGTATAAGGGCAAATCAGTTCACCAAACTGATATAGAAAAAATAATAAAAAAGATCAGCGCAAAAGATATTCAAGACCGGATCACAGTCTTAGGCCTGAGGCCAGACAGGGCCGATGTAATTATACACGCCAGTAAAATATATTTGAATTGTATGAAATGGGCGGGAGCAAAAAAAATAATCGTGCCCCAGTCAGGCCTGGCAGATGGCATCGTCGGTCAATTATATGACCAATACAAGAGTAACAGTGCTGGTGAAACGAATTAAAATGAACTGCTCTCATTGAACGAGTCTAATAAAAAACAATTTAGGACAAAGCACCCGCTCATGGTATGGGATGGGGATTGTCAGTTTTGCATGCTATGTGCAGACCGATTCAATTATCTGGCAAATGATAATATTGAATTTATTCCGTTCCAGGATTTAGAAAATAAATATCCTAATGCGCCAGATCTAGACTATAAAAAGTCGGTAGTATTTTTTATGAACAATCAAACTTATACCGGCGCGGCTGCGGTATTTAGTTTTTATCATACGATTGGAAAAAAATGGCCCATGCGGTTATACGATAGATTTAAAATATTTTCAAAGATCTCTGAAATGGTTTATCGATTTATCGCAAACAATAGGAGATTTTTTCGCCTTGTAGGCAACGCCTTGTGGGGGTCTAATTTTTTACCTGATACATTCAAAATCAGTGGATGGATCTATGGCAGGCTGCTCGGACTGGTAGGCCTGATTGCATTTTTCTCTTTTTGGATACAGTCAGATTTACTCATCGGTTCAGGCGGCATAGTCCCTTTTGAAAGCGATCTAAAACAGATTGAAGGATTTATAACCACAACAAGCACAGATATTTCAAAGTGGTATGCCAGGCCAAC
>CAJWMI010000004.1 GCA_913043185.1 uncultured Fidelibacterota bacterium
TCAACAATTTTTTCAGGTTACATTATTGATTTAGATTTGATTGATACTAATACTATCAGACGATTTATAGGAAATGAAATGGAGAAAGTGTATACAACTAAAAAAGAGAAAAGGTCATATGGAAGTAAAACAATTGCTAGAAGATTAGCAGCTATAAAATCGTTATTTAATTATTTATACAATTTTGAAAAAATAAAAGATAATCCTGCTATGCATTTTAGAACCCCAAAAACAGATAAAAATTTGCCTGTGATTGTAAGAGAGAATGATATTGTAAGTTTAATGGAAGAACCAACAAAAAACCCTATAACAAATGAAATTGAAGGGGAAAGGGATCACGCGATTTTAGAAATGCTTTATGCAACAGGGCTCAGACTAAGTGAACTGCTTAGCATAAATATTTGTGATATAGATAAAAAAGATAAGCTGGTTAAGGTTATGGGAAAAGGAGGTAAAGAGCGTATTGTTCCTATAGGAAAAGTGGCTTTAAATTCAATCGAGAGCTATTTAACAAAGTTGGGTAAATCTATTAAATCAAGCTATGAGGACCCACTTTTTGTAAATAAAAAAGGTAAAAGGCTACCTAAACGTACTCTACAGAGAAGGATTAAAAAATATTTAGAAGTGACTATGGGAGGTGGGACTGTGCACACGCTTAGGCACACGTTTGCTACACATTTAGTTAATAGTGGTGCAGATATATTAACCGTAAAAGAATTACTTGGTCATAATAGCCTGTCTTCCACACAGCATTATACTCGTCTTAACCTAGAGAAAATAAAAAAAGTTTATCAAGAAAAACATCCACACGGAAAATAATTCACATGAGTATTCATAAAGCAGGATCATTAGGGCTTAGTTCAATAAGAATAAACGATGAACTCTCTGTACATAGGAATTTGAATATAGATTCATTGGTCAGAGATATCATCTCAAACGGAGAAGGACTTATCGCATCAAGTGGGGCAGCAATGGTGGACACTGGTAAATACACTGGCAGATCGCCCAAGGATAAATATATTGTTGATGAAGAATCCAGTAGTGAAGATATCTGGTGGGGAAGTGTGAATCAAAAAATATCAGAGGATATATTCAATGAACTTTATAATCAAGTTATCAGGTATTATAATTCTTCGAATTCTAAGACATATCTTTTTGATGGATTTGCAGGGGCAGATAAAGAATATACTCTTCGTGTTAGATTTTTAGTTAAAAAGGCATGGCAGGCGCATTTTGTACATAATATGTTTATTCGTCCAGAAAATGGGCAGTTAGAAAATTTTTCCCCTGATTTCACCATCATTAATGCATCGGATGTAAAAAATCTTAATTATAAAAAGCATGGTATGAACTCTGAGACGTTTATTATTTTTCATCTAGGGAAAAAAATTGCCATTATTGGCGGCACTGAATATGGAGGAGAAATGAAAAAAGGAATTTTTTCGATTATGCACTATCTTCTTCCTCTTCAAGGCGTCTTATCGATGCACTGTTCAGCTAATGTAGATAATGGTGGGGAAAACTCTGCATTATTTTTTGGATTAAGCGGAACCGGTAAGACGACGCTTAGCACGGACTCAAAAAGACCACTCATTGGAGATGATGAACATGGTTGGTCTGATAACGGAATTTTTAATTTTGAGGGTGGCTGCTATGCAAAAGCAATTAATCTTGACCCAATTATAGAACCTGACATATATAGTGCGATAAAGCCTGGTGCTCTACTTGAGAATGTTGTTTATGACCAAGATACAAAAACTGTTGACTTTAACGATGGATCAAAAACTGAGAATACAAGAGTATCTTATCCGATCAACTTTATTGAAAACTCAGTTTTTGCTCAGGGTAAGCCTAGTATAGCCGATCATCCTGAGAAAATAATTTTTCTAACTTGTGATGCCTATGGAATACTACCACCTGTAGCAAAATTAAATCCGGAGCAGGCGATGTATCATTTTATAAGTGGGTATACGGCAAAAGTAGCTGGCACTGAAAGAGGAATAACAGAACCAACAGCAACTTTTTCTCCATGTTTCGGTGGGCCATTTCTTACGCTTCATCCTCTTAGGTATGCGGAACTATTGCGAAAAAAAATGAATCAGTTTGATGTCCCCGCGTACTTGGTAAATACGGGATGGGTAGGTGCTAGTGCTCAGTCTGGGGCTAAGCGCATTAGTCTTCCGCTTACACGTAAAATAATCCATAAAATTTTAGACGGCTCTATTGAGTCTTCAAGATTTAAAGAGGACATTTATTTTGGATTCAAAATACCTGAGGAGCTGGATGATATTGATCCAGAGATATTAAATCCTCTAAATGCCTGGTCAGATGTAGACGCTTATAATAATTCTGCAAAAGGTCTGGTGATGAAGTTTAAAGATAATTATAAAAAATATGACCTTGGAGATGATAAAATCAGAAATGGAGGTCCTTTATAAGGCATAGATAACTTTTTTTGAATATTATGGCTAATTATTTATATATTTAGCTCTGTATGCGATAAAAATAAGCATACACGTCGTGATTTGAACCCTATTGCCGCGACATAAAATAATGGTGCTAAAAAGGTTAATAAACCCGATTAGCATCGACATCGGGTTTTTTTTATGGAAAAAATAAAAAATATATTAAAAAATAAGATTATGGTCATTGATGGCGCCATGGGCACCATGGTGCAATCCTATAATCTAAAAGAAAGTGATTTTAGGGGCGATCGGTTTAAGGATCATAAAAATGATCTCAAAGGTAACAATGAGATTCTTTCAATCTCACGACCAGATGTGGTCTCAGAGATTCATCGATCTTATTTAGATGCTGGATCTGACATTATAGAGACAAATACTTTTAGTGCCAATTCTATTTCTCAGAAAGATTACAATACTGAAAAATTTGCATATGAATTAAACCGGTGTTCTGCTGAGATTGCAAAGTCTGAAGCAAAAAAATTCACAGATAAACCTAGGTTCGTTGCTGGAGCTATTGGTCCTACAAATCGTACAGCATCAATGAGTCCTGATGTTAATAATCCAGGCTATCGTAATATTAGTTTTGACCTTTTAAGAGAATCCTATAGTGAGCAAGTCTCTGGTTTAATTGATGGTGGGGTTGATCTTTTTTTAGTTGAAACAGTTTTTGATACACTTAATTGTAAGGCAGCTCTATTTGCAATTAGAGAATTATTAGAACAAAAAAATATTGATATTCCTGTTTTTATTTCCGGTACTATTACCGATGCTAGCGGCAGAACCTTATCAGGCCAAACGGTTGAAGCTTTTCTCTATTCTATTTTACATTCAAATCCATTAGCAATTGGACTAAATTGTGCTCTCGGTGCTAGTCAGATGCGTCCATGGCTCAGTGAACTTTCAAAGTCGGCTCCTTTATATGTGTTTGCGTATCCAAATGCTGGACTACCCAATGAGTTTGGAGAGTATGACCAATCCCCAGGGCATATGGCTAACGAAATATCAGGGTTTGCGAAGGAAGGATTAGTAAACCTCGTAGGTGGTTGTTGCGGTACGACTCCAGAACATATCAGCGCGATAGCTGAATCGGTAGATGGCATAATACCAAGGAAAATTCCAAATATAGAAAATTATACTCGACTTAGTGGGCTCGAGCCATTAACTATTAGGCCAGAAAGTAATTTTATAAACATAGGCGAACGGACAAATGTTACTGGCTCATCTATCTTCAGGAGACTTATTAAAAATGGCGATTATGAAAAAGCTTTGACTGTAGCTCGGGAGCAGGTAGAAAACGGTGCTCAGATCATAGATATAAACATGGATGAGGGCCTACTGGATTCTGAGTCTGTGATGGAAAATTTTCTAAGGATGATTGCCTCAGAGCCTGATATTTCTAAGGTTCCTGTAATGATTGATTCATCTAAGTGGAGCGTTTTAGAGACCGGACTTAAAAACATACAGGGTAAAGGGATAGTAAACTCAATCTCTTTGAAAGAGGGAGAGGATGAGTTTATCAGACAGGCTAAGGAAATTAAAAAATATGGTGCGGCGGTGATTGTTATGGCTTTTGATGAAAATGGTCAGGCAGACACATATGATAGAAAGGTCGAAATATGCCTAAGAGCATATAGTGTGCTAATAAACAAAGTTGGAATGAATGGAGAGGATATTATTTTTGATCCAAATATTTTTGCGGTTGCAACTGGCATCGAAGATCATAATGACTATGCAAAATCCTTTATTGATGCTGCAAGCACAATAAAAGAGAAGATGCCTGAGGTCCATGTTAGTGGCGGCGTGAGCAATCTTTCATTTTCATTTAGAGGAAATGATGCTATTAGGGAGTCCATGCACTCTATATTTTTATACCATGCGATTAAAGCAGGCATGGATATGGGTATTGTTAACCCTGGTCAGTTGACGCTTTATGATGATATTAGTCCAGACTTGAAAGAATTAATTGAGGACGTGATTTTTAATCGTAATAAAGATAGTACTGAAAATTTAGTTTTGTCTGCAGGGGAATATATTGGTCACAAAAAGCAAAAAGAAAAGGATCTCAGTTGGCGCAAGATTGATGTGAATGAGAGATTAGTCTACGCGCTAGTAGAAGGAGTCACTGATTATATTGATGATGATACAGAAGAAGCCAGAAGAAACTTTAAAAGGCCCATTGAGGTTATAGAAGGACCTCTCATGGACGGAATGAATAAAGTTGGTGACTTATTCCAGTCAGGGAAAATGTTTCTTCCTCAGGTTGTAAAATCAGCACGGGTAATGAAAAAATCAGTGGCAAAGCTTGTTCCATATATTGAAGAGGAAAAAGAAAAGCTTGGCTCAGTCAAAACATCAAATGGAAAGATTATCATGGCAACAGTAAAGGGAGATGTTCATGATATTGGGAAAAATATTGTTGGTGTTGTTCTTGGATGCAATGGTTATGAAATCATAGATCTGGGTGTTATGGTTCCTACAGAAAAAATCATTCAAACCGCAATAAATGAGGAGGCGGATATCATTGGCCTCTCCGGTTTGATTACTCCAAGTCTAGATGAGATGGTCTTTGTGGCCAAGGAGATGGAACGAAAAAAACTCAATATACCATTAATGATAGGAGGTGCTACTACTAGCAGACGTCACACTGCTATTAAAATTGAAGAGCAATATTCTGGTTTTACAATACATGTTACAGATGCTTCGAGAAGTGTAGGCGTTGTAGGCAAGCTTTTGAATGAAAATAAAATAGAAGAGTTAGTCACTTCTACTAAGGAAGACTATAGTAGTATACGTGAAGCATATCTATCTAGTTCAAAAAAACGATCACTTTTAACCATCGATGACGCAAGAGATAGAAAGTTTTCTGTTGACTGGGATAAATATATGCCACCGAAACCAAAATTTAGTGGAACGGAAATTTTAAAGGATTATCCAATTGCTAATTTAGTTGATTTTATAGACTGGACTCCTTTTTTTCATACTTGGGAGATGAGAGGGAAATTTCCCGATATATTAGAAAATGGAAAATATGGTAATGAGCCACAAAAGCTTTTTGATGATGCGAATGAACTATTAGATCAATTAATAAACGATAAACAATTAACCGCAGATGCTATTTTTGGTATTTATTCAGCTATTTCAAAGGATGAAAAAGTATCTGTTGATAGTTATACCTTTAATTTTCCGAGACAGCTCATTGATAAAGGGCAAAAGAAGTTTAACTATTCGTTAGCTGATTTTATTTCCCCCAAAGAAGACTATATCGGATTATTTGCTGTAACGGCGGGTAAAGGAATGGAACAAATTATTTCTGAGTATGAAGACCAATTAGATGATTATAAGATCATTATGGTGAAGGCGATTGCGGATAGGTTAGCAGAAGCATTTGCTGAAAAATTACACCAAATGATTAGAACCGACTACTGGGGTTATTCCATAGAAAAAGATGTTAATATAAATGATCTTATTAAAGAAAATTATGATGGAATAAGACCCGCGCCAGGTTATCCCGCATGTCCGAATCATACTGAAAAAGATACAATCTGGAAAATTTTGAATGTGGAGGAGAATATTGGTATTACACTTACAGAGAATCGGGCAATGTATCCAGCAGCTTCTGTATGTGGCTGGTATTTTAGTCATCCAGAATCATGTTATTTTAGTGTTTTAAGTAATGAATAGGTATTAAAGATGAGAATAAAAGATAAAATAAAAAGGCCAAGAAGGCCTGTGGTTGTATATGAGATATTGCCACCAAGAGAAAAGGACGGCACGCTTAACTCATATGCTGCAAATATTAGTTCACTTTTATCACAAACGCATATTGATGCGATCAATATCCCTGAGGTTAGAGATGAGATCGGTCGAGGAAAGCGACCAGTAAAAAATCAACTCAGGGCTGAGCCAAGAGAATTTGGAAAATTATTACAAGATATTGTCGGTATTGAGTCTATTGTTAACAGGGTCGTGGTGCACCAAACTCTTAAGAAAGAGATGATCTGGTTTGAAGAAACATATAATAAATATGAGATAGAGAACCTGATCACTGTAGGTGGTGAATCAAGAAACATTACATATCCAGGTCCTTCGGTAAATAAAGCTTTAGAGGCTATCAAACAAAATGAAAAATTAAATATATTGTGTGGCGGAATCTCAATTCCAAGTAGAGAAAAAGAGTCTCTAAAGCTGATTGAAAAAAGTAAAAATGGATCTGAATTTTTTACGACGCAAGTTCTTTATGATTCATCAAAGATTATAAGAATGATTTCTCACTATCAAAAAAGATGTGATGAACAAAATACTTTTCCGAGACGAGTATTACTTAGTTTTGCACCGGTAAGTTCAAAAAAGAATATTGATTTTTTAAAATGGCTAGGTGTGGATATTCCAGTAAATACTGAAGAATATTTAAATGAGAATGATCAAAAAATGACCGAAAGGTCTATGGAAATTTCTATTAATGTTTTAAATGAAACTCTAAGATTTTTAAATGAAAACAAAATTGTTGTACCAATAGGACTAAATGTTGAACATATTATGTCCTATAATTTTCAAGCGTCAATCGAAATGCTTCAGGAACTTGCTCGTATTTATAGAGAGTTTTGTATCAAAACAGATATTTATTAAGTTTTTTAGATTTATTAGTTTGATTTATTTATATTTCCCGCCGCAATATATAGTTTAATCGAATAATCACAAACTAGGAGTTAACATTGTCAAAATATTTATTTACATCCGAGTCTGTTACAGAAGGTCATCCTGACAAAGTCTGCGATGCAATTTCTGATGCCATTCTTGATAATTTACTATCACAGGATCAGGAGTCACACGTAGCTTGCGAAACTTTAGCAACTAATGGATTGGTCGTGGTTTCCGGTGAGGTTAGATCTTCTGGCTCTCTTGATGTTGAAAATATTGTTAGAGAGACCTTATCGGATATAGGATACACTGATGAGGCAAAAGGTATGGATAATAATAGCGTTGATATTCGTGCTATTATTCATGAGCAGAGTCCGGAAATTGCACAGGGTGTTGACTCCGATGATATTTCAGAACAGGGCGCAGGTGATCAGGGTCTAATGTTTGGTTTTGCTTGTAAGGAAACTGAAGAGCTAATGCCTCTTCCAATACAAATAGCACAACGTTTGACAGAAAAGCTAGCAACTATTAGAAAAGATGGTACCCTATCATGGCTAAGGCCGGATGGGAAATCTCAGGTTACCGTTGAGTATGATGGTTTTACAGCTATCAGGGTTACAAAAGTAGTTATTGCTACACAACACGATGATATGTTAGATAAGTATGGTTCTGAAAAAGATGAATTGAGTTTTGTTAGGAAAGAGGTTATTAATCATGTAATTATTCCTGTTTTGGAAAGTTATGATATACCATATGAAAGTGAGTTTATTGTTAATGGAACCGGAAGATTTGTTTATGGTGGACCAGCGGCCGATACAGGGCTTACAGGAAGGAAGATCATCGTTGACACATATGGAGGCTATGCTCCTCATGGAGGAGGCGCATTTTCTGGAAAAGATCCATCAAAGGTTGATCGTTCAGCTGCTTATATGTCTAGATATATAGCAAAAAATGTTGTAGCAGCAGATTTGGCTGAGAGGTGTGAGGTGCAGCTATCTTATGGTATTGGTGTTGCTGAGCCTACATCATTCTATGTGAGGACATTTGGTACTGGTATTATCAGTGATGAGCAATTAACCTCATTATGTTCTGAGATATTTCCGCTTCGTCCTGGTGAAATAGTAAAACATTTAGATCTTAAAAAGCCAAGATATTATGTGACATCTGCGTATGGACATTTTGGACGAAATGGAGAGAGCTTCACATGGGAAAAAATAGATCTGTCAGATAAATTAAAATCAGCAGTAAATAATTAAAGGAGAATAAAATGTCCGAAGTAGCGGTGAAAGATATTGTAGAAGCATTGCCTTATAAGATCAAGGATATTGGGCTTGCAAAGGATGGCAGAAATGCTATTGAAATTTCCGAAAAAGAGATGCCAGGGCTTATGGCTACCAGGGCAAAATATGGTCCAGATAAACCACTAGAAGGTAAAAAAATTACTGGATCCTTGCACATGACCATTGAAACAGCTGTCTTGATAGAGACATTGGTTGATCTAGGCGCAGATGTAAGATGGGCCAGTTGTAATATTTTTTCAACCCAAGATCATGCAGCCGCGGCAATAGCGGATGCGGGAGTACCAGTTTTTGCTTGGAAGGGTGAATCTCTAGAGGAGTATTGGTGGTGTACGATGCAGGCGCTTACTTTCCCAGATGGATCAGGGCCAGATTTAATTGTTGATGATGGTGGTGATGCGACTTTGTTAATTCACAAAGGTTACGAGCTTGAAGAATTCTATAAAAAAAATAATTATGCTCCAGATATAAAGACCACAATTGAAGAGGAACAGGTAATAGAAAAGTTATTAAGAGATATCCTTGATAAAAGTCCGATGCATTGGCATGGTATTACTGAAAATATTATTGGTGTCTCCGAGGAGACTACAACCGGTGTACATAGATTAGTTCAGATGGAAAAAGATGGACACCTTCTGTTTCCGGCGTATAATGTTAACGATTCAGTGACAAAATCCAAATTTGATAATGTTTATGGCTGTAGGGAGTCTCTAGCTGATGGTCTCAAGCGTTCTCTAGATATTATGGTCGCTGGTAAAACAGTTTTGGTTTGTGGATACGGTGACGTAGGTAAAGGCTGCGCCCAGTCTCTTCGTGGATATGGCGCTAGAGTACTTGTTTCTGAGATTGACCCAATATGTGCACTGCAGGCTGCCATGGAAGGGTTTGAGGTTACTACAATTGAGGATGTAATTGATCAGGTTCATATTTTTGTTACTGCAACAGGGAATAAAGATATTATTACCAGGGACCACATGTATAAAATGCGTGACCAGGCGGTTGTATGTAATATTGGACACTTTGACAATGAGATCCAAGTGAATGCTATTAATGATGATGAATCAGTAATAAAAGAAAATATCAAGCCTCAGCTTGATCGTTATACATTTCCAGATGGTCATAAGGTGTTTATGCTTGCAGAAGGACGACTAATGAACCTTGGTTGTGCCACCGGCCATCCTAGTTTTGTTATGTCAAACTCATTCACAAATCAAGTATTGGCCCAGATTGCTCTAGCAAAAGATACGCCTGAGGTAGGGGTTTATATGCTTCCAAAAGAGTTAGACGAAGAAGTGGCGAGGCTACATTTAGACCATTTAGGTGTAAAATTGACTGAGCTTTCCGATGAGCAAGCTGAGTATATTGGCGTTTCGAAAGAGGGTCCGTTTAAGCCTGAACATTATAAATATTAATATAAACTCAATAAAAACAATAGGAAACCCTACATTTATTGTGGGGTTTTTTCGTTTTGCATGTCAAGCTAGAAAACCACAAATTCTAGCGCGGTAGTCCAAATAACTTGATATAGTTTTGAAGGTAAATCTGAGAAAGTACTCCCCTCGTTGGAGATTAGGTATTTTACAAGCTCTTGGAGTCATACTCCTGCTTACAGCGCCGGCGTGCGATTTTGATGTTCCTGAGAAGTTTGAGATGCCAACCTGGTTTCTTGATATAAAAATTCCGTTAGTTCAAAAACGTTATGAAATGGGGGACCTCTCTAATCCGGATTATAATATATTTCCTACACCAGATTCTATGGGTTTCCAGATTGTATATGAGGCTGAGTTTCCTTTTACATCACTAGATCCGGAAAACTTAAAAATTGATTTTCCTGGTGGCTATATGGAGACGGCCATTCCTGCTACAGAAATGCCTGGAATCGATGCTAGTAGTTTAGCATTGCCAGAGGTACCGCCTATTGAGTTTGAGATTCCATTAGTCATCTATGATCAGTTATTGTATTTAGATACTGCTATAACACTTATTCCTCTTTTAGATGATGATGGAAATCCTGTTTTTGAAACTGATCCTGATACAGGTTTACCCTTAGTAGATGATGATGGAAATCCTATTCTTGTCTGGGATACTTTAGTAGTACCGTTTGAAGGAGTTGATTATACGGGAACCCCATTTTCATTTCCTATTGACTCAGTAAAAACACTGTCCGCTGATTTTTATAATGCTGCAATCGCTACTCCAGCAAACAATTTCCTTGACTCTTTATTCGGTCAGATAAATGGTCAGGCTCCTATTGATCTAGGATTGAACTCGCTTTTACCAGATTCAGATCCACAATTGATAAGCAGTATCGACACAATAAATATTAGTTCTGGAGATAATAGCGTATACTCTACAAAAATAAAGAACAGAGGTATACCCACAAACCTTTCCTCAGTTTTTTCTCGATTGGTGACTGGTATAGAGGCGCTAGATGATACAATAGCGAATCATGCTTCTGATTTAATAGCTATTGGAACAGAGTTAAATGAGACTAAAGATCTAGGCGGAGAGGGTTTAGCACAATTATTACAAATAACTACAGCTTTTCAGCTTGATTATGCACCCCCTGGAACTTTTGTTACACTTTATCCACCAGAAAATGATGAAGGTCAACAACCAAGTGACTCTCTTTATATCGACTTTAAGATACAGTTTGGGTTATCGGGTGTTGAGAGTATGGACGTTTCTATTGATTCGGTGGGCCTTGGAATTGACGCGCCAGAGATCCCTTTTGGTGCTACAGAAAATGAAGATGGAACTTCTACAAGCCTTGAGCTCTACAGAACTGTTCTTTCTTCAGAGGGAGTACCTTATAATTCTAATCGGCTACAAATACTTAACCTAAAAAACACTTTTCCGTTTAATATCAAATTTTTAATGGACTATAAAAACTTTTTCATTCCTGAGGGGAATGTTCCGGTGAAGATTGATCAGATTCTGGTTCCTGGAGAGACATACAATTTTGACATTAGCCTTAAGGGAGATACAATGAGAGCGGCTAACCCTGACTCAGCGATAGATAAGCTTGACCTTGAGCTAGAAGTAAGTATTCCAACACAGAAAGTGACCATACCACTGGATGGTTCAAGCCTGGGTGGAATGGGTCTCACCATTCGATTTGGATCGCTAGTGTTTAAAGAGCTAGAGGCGAATATTGTTCAAGGTTTTCCATCGGTACCACAAGACCAGGAAATGCCTCAAGGTTTTAAAGGTGCCACAATTGCAGATGTAAGACTGGCGTTAATAATGAAAAGTCAGATAAAACTTCCAGTGAGGATGAATATGGACTTTGCTGGCGTGGACGTTTTTGGTGACACAACAAGGATGAGTTTTGCCATTGATACAATAGGCTATCCGCCTACTTCCTTAGACACTTCAATGACAGTTATTGAGTTAAACCGTTGGGGCACGCGGATTCAAATTTATGATAGGACTACAGACAGCATTGCTACCTATGATACTTTAGTGGCACCAGCAGAAGGTCAGGGTACCATTATTGACCTAATGGCCTCAAATCCCACGAAACTCACTATTGATGCTTCGGCCAGGATTGATGGCAGAGGCACTATTGTTGCTGGTGCTGGATTAGGAGGCGGTTTTAGGCTGGTAGCACCATTTTCTTTAATACTTGATGAGATGGTTTTTCTATCTCAGCCTACGGTTATTGAAGAGATGGACTATGAGACAAGGAATAAAATTAGAAACTCACTTATTAGCGCGGAAATGGTTTTTGATGTGACAAATGCGATGCCTATTGGTGCAGAACTTGCTATGCTACTTTCAAATAGTGAATTTTTTCCAACAAGCCCGACGCCTGAGATGTTATTAGCATTTAGAGATACCATGGCGCTAAAACAAGGCTGGTCTCCAACGGATAATGTCTATATTATAAATCGTTGTTCAGATCTTTCTCCTAAGACAAGCAATATCTACATCTATGATGTGATGACGGATTTCAACGAGTGCATCGATGGAATTCCTTATATAGTAAGATCGGATGGTAGTGGGATTGATACCGTAATAAGTTATGTAGACACACTCTTCAAGTTTATTCTTCCTAGTCCGAATAGGTTATACACAGCAGAGGACACGCTTGGTTTTCCAGAAGGAATGGTGGCTGAACCAGGGAATTCTACCTACGCAACAGGTTTAGACACAAACAGGGTAAGGCTAATCACTGACTATGGAGATCATTTTGTTATGCCTCGGTTTCAGATAAACAGCACGGATTCTCAGATGATATTTTTATCAATAAATGATCATCTTGAGGTAGGGTCATTTATCACATTTAGAGTGAGCAGTAGCGGCGCATTTGCATCCGCAAACTCTGAGCTTGTTATTGTAAAACCAAATGGTGGGCAGACATTATACACTGACCAGTCCTATGACATTCAGTGGCGTACTTATGGAGAGGGAATCTCTGCGGTTAACATATATTACTCTACATCTTCAGACACCAATATAAGTGCTGAAATAGATGGATATTGGTCTGGAGTAAATGGTGGTATTATCGCAGAAGACGTTTCTAGTGCTGCTGGCTTAAACACATATGAGTGGGACCTTAACGGATTTTCAGAGCAGGACTCATTACGTATTCGTATTGTGAGTAAAGAGAATGTCGTTCTTGATCAAAAGACTGATAAATATGTCAAAGCTAGAGATATGAATGGCTGGTACCTAAAGATAAAAAATCCAGGACGTACGAGCTCAATTTCATCGATAAATCCAAGTTTTATTGGTCCTCATAATTCTAGATTATATAGGAATCGATAATGAAGAGGATATTATTAGTTTCTATATTGCTGATTACCACACAGCTACAGGGTCAAACAAAAAGAGATCCTCGAGTAGTTGGACTCTCTGGCGCATACACAACAATAGCTGAAGGTATTTTTTGTGTTGGTTTCAATCCTGCTTTAATTACCAGAGCACACGACAAACCATTTATGTTACAGCTTTACCAGTCAGACAGAGGTTTTTTAGGAAATTTTTTCTCTATAGAAAATGTAGCTCAGTTTAGTGGTGACACGCTAAACACAAAAGAGAAGGATGAACTTTTTGAAAATTTTGAAGACGGTGGCGGATTGTCCTTTTTTCAGGATAGACATTTACCCATCCCGCTATTGAATTATTCAAAAGGTAATATGGCTCTAACAAGTAATATGGTCATTTTAAATAATTTTAAGATCCCAATTGGTTTACTAGAGCTTATTTTCTATGGCAATGGTGGAAAGCCAGATCTTGATATGACTCTAAATCTAGAGGTTTTAGGGATAAACGAGTTTGGTTTCACCTTTGGAGTACCATTTAATTCTGTCTCAGTTGGTGTGACGCTAAAATATTTACAGGGACTTTTTTATATGGGGATTGACCCTGACTCCAGCCAGGCAAATATTATTACCTCAGATGTTGGATTATACGGTGGCGGGAAATATTTAATACGCCAGGGAATAGGCGGCAAAGGTTTTGGTCTAGACCTAGGAATTATTACGAAAGAAATAAATGGTTGGTCATTTGGTGCATCTATGATTAATGTGCTCGGCACAATTGAGTGGAACAGGCCTTCGGGGATGAAAGACTTTTTATCTAGCAACCCAAAAATATTTAGTGGGTTTTATCCTTTTAAATGGGGTGGCCAAACTGTTGGTGATGACGAGGCTATTTTATATACATATAATATTGACACGCTAAGAGCGGATAACCTCAACCAGGATTCTCTTTTTACCAATAGCACGGTATTTATTAAAGACACCCTAGAAAATGGTAATCCTAGGATATTTGAAACAAGGTATCCAGCATTATTTCGATTAGGCCTCTCAAAAAAAATGCCTACATATATTATTGCATCTGATCTTGTCGCTGGTTTTCAGGATAAATACTACGCCAGGGCTAAATGGAGATGGTCTGTAGGACTTGAGTGGACAAAAATGGAATCCTTACCCCTGCGTATTGGATACTCATGGGCTGGTGCAGATCTTAAAGAATTGTCCATGGGGATGGGCTATAGAAAAGGTCCACTTATTTGGGATCTTGGTTTTGCTTTTAGAAATGGTACATGGCTCCACACGATGAAAGGTTTTAACCTATCAACTGGATTTACGTTAACTTCTTTTGGAGGCTGGAAATCAGATACTGAGAAGAAGAGCTCTGATAAAGGATTAAGAGGTTTGTTTAACCGACTTAAGAAAAATAGATCAAAAAAGAAAGACAGCTCTGCTAAGTCTACTTCCGAGCCCGAACAAGCAGAATAACTCCTCCAATAAAAAAGACTAAATTCCCTAGCCAAGCAGAAAATATTGGTGCTAGTTGCCCTTTAAATCCCATGGATTGACCAAACTTGATAAAAGCATAATATCCAAAAATCACAAATACGCTCATACCTATTCCAAATGAGAGACTATTTTTTTCTCTAAATACGACTAAGGGAATACCACATAACACCACAATAAAGTTAGTTAAAGCGAAAGATATCTTGAGATATCTTGTGACCTCCCAGCGAACTGTTTTTACTCCGTTATTTTTTAATTCAGATATGCGTGATGTTAGCTCATAATAGTTTAGCTCATCAGGAGAGCGCGCCTGTCTGTCTATATCTTCTGGTGTAAATCTTAGGTCAATCAGTGTATCGCCTTCTGAGAAATAGACACTAGTTTCAATACCATTATGAAAATTTCGGATCGAATAACTTGAAATTTTCCATGTTAAAGAGTCATCAAGGTACATTATCTTTCTCGCATCAATTCTTTGTTTGATAATATCTGTACCAAGGTCAACCCAGGTTAATACGTTTCCAGACATTTTCTTTATATTATATTTTTCCATTCCGATATGAATCGTCTTATTCTTTTGAAGAAAAATATTTTTTAATGTGCTTTTTACTTTGTGTCTGGATCTTTTTTTTACATAATCACGGTCAATGGTAAATCTTTTTTCATTTCCCCATGAGACAAGTTGATTATCAAGAATAAATGAAAGCATACTAATCATCATACCCATCAATAATAGAGGAGTAGAAAGCCTATAAAGGCTTATTCCTGATGATTTCATTGCGGTCCATTCATTACGCTTCACCAACATACCCACTCCAAATACAGTTGATATCAACATTGACATTGGAAGAGCTACACTGATAAACCATGGAATACTATATATATAATAGTTAATAATTACTTTACCTGGGACACCATTATCTATAAAGCGATCTAAGTTCTCTATAAGATCTACGATAAGGAATATTGAAACAAATCCAAGGATAGAAAGACCAAGTATTGCGAAGAATTGTTTTAGTAAGTATCTATCTAGTTTATATAACATTAAATTGCTTGGAATAACAATCTAATTTGATGATAATGAAGGAATAAAAAAATAGGTTCGAATATGAATTTATATGATACAATTGATGGATTTATGGCATCCTTAGCTAATTTTTTATGGGGAACACCCTTAGTCATTCTGTTATTAGGCGGGGGTTTTTATTTTTCAATAATCTCTCGGTTAGTGCCCTTTGCTTATCTACAGCATGCGATTGATATTCTGCTTGGGAAATATGATTCAGAGGATGATCCAGGCCAGATAACGCACTTTCAGGCACTATCCAGTGCGTTATCAAGCACAGTGGGCATGGGGAATATTGCAGGCGTTGCTTTGGCAATTCACACTGGTGGTCCAGGAGCAATATTTTGGATGTGGTGTACTGCAATATTAGGTATGACCACTAAGTTTTTTACTTGTACGCTGGCTTTAATGTATCGTGGGGAGGATGACCTTGGCGAGATACAGGGTGGGGTAATGTATTATATAGAAGAAGGTTTAGGAGAAAAGTTTAAGCCTCTGGCAATCATGTTCAGTATTTCTGGATTATTTGGTTGCACTATTTTTTTCCAGTCAAATCAATTAGCTCAGATTATCAGAGAATATTTATATAATCCAATTGGAATATTTCAGGAGCAGATCTTTACTGGAGATTTAGTTACAGGATGTATGGTTGCTGCACTGGTAGGAACTGTTATTTTTGGTGGTATAAAAAGAATAGCTAAAGTTGCATCAACGATGGTCCCAGTAATGGTGGGTATATATTTGCTTGCTGCAATAATTATTATCGGAAAGAATATTCACTTTGTACCAAATATTTTTTTATTAATTGTCCAAGATGCATTTAGCGGAACTGCTGTTGCTGGTGGTGCGGTAGGATCTATGATCAGTATTGGGGTTAGACGCGGACTTTTTTCAAATGAGGCAGGAACCGGTACAGAGACAATGGCACATGGCGCTGCGAAAACAAAAGAACCAGTTAGAGAGGGTCTGGTGGCGATGTTAGGTCCATTTATTGATACAATTATTGTCTGCTCTATTACTGCGATCGTTATTCTTCTAAGCGGTGTATATACCCAAGACTTGAACGGCGTTTCAATGACTGTATCTGCGTTCGAGCATGAACTGGGCACTTTAGGTAAAATAATAATAATGGTAGCTGTATTAACATTCTCATTATCAACAATGTTTGGATATTCATACTATGGTAGAAAGTGTACTTCATATTTATTAGGAACTAAATGGAAAATTGTTTATAACTGGTTTTATGTTATGATGATTGTGTTGGCATCAACAATATCAATTGATATTGCAATTAATTTTATGGATAGTGCCTTCGCACTAATGGTTATTCCAACGATAATCTCAACAATATTATTGGCGCCAAAAGTCTTAAGCGAAAGCAAAAGGTATTTTAATCAGATCTAATAAATTAATTGTTTTCTCCAGAAAAAAGAACCCAGCCTTCCTGATCTCCAATAATGCTAAGACTTATTTCTGGGGAAAAAGTACTGATTAGTTCTATAGCCTGATCTTTTAATATCCCCGTAAGCAATAGCTTACCATTAGGATTTAGGCTAGTAAGCAAAGTCTTTTTTAAACTGATAATTGTTTTTAATAATATGTTTGCAATGACGATATCAAACTTCAATGTGTTTTTGTATTCACTCGTATGTAAAAGATCAATCTCTACTGGGTTTAAGTCTTTGTTTCTCTTAGCATTTCTAAGGGCCTGATAGTCATTGTCAATCCCTAAAACAGTTTTGGCTCCTAACATTTTAGAAGTAATAGATAGAATTCCTGATCCACAGCCATAGTCTAGAACGCTAACAGCTGAAGATAAATGTGTTTCCATCCACTTAATACAAAGCTGGGTGGTTGGGTGTGATCCGGTTCCAAAGCCCGAACCTGGTTCGATCATTATAGTTTTCCCTGAAAAACCTTTATCAGCTATCCAAGGAGGTATAATCCTTAAGCGATCAGAAATAATAATCTCACTAAATTGATTTTTTGAGTGCTGTATCCAATCTCGGTCTTCAAATATTTCCTCAGTAATAATTTCAATAGAATTATCATTAATAAGTGAGCCTAAATCTTTCACCAAATCTTTTGACTCGGTCATGGCTGAAACTAGTAACTGGATCAAGTGTGTTTTTCCTGTCAGAGTTTTCTTTTCTCCTGGCTGGTCAAACCAGAATGATTGATTTACTGGAAGGCGGTCAATGATTGTCATTGATAAGATCCGTTTAATTGATAAGATCTTGTCAGAAATTTTTCTAAGGTTTTCTTGTCCCGGTAAGCTAAGGGTAATATTTTTCCAGGCTGGCATATAATGTAAATTATATTACTATGATTAAGCGTGAAACATTAAAAACAGAACAAGAGAATGAGAACACGGTTTCTATTGACCAACTTTCAATTCCTGAAGTACTTAAAACGATTAATGATGAAGACCAAACAATTTCATCAGCAGTTAGAGAGTCCTTGCCTGAGATTGAAAAAGTTGTTCACTATGCTAAAACAGCTTTAGTCGGAGGTGGTCGAGTTTTTTATATAGGTGCTGGTACCAGTGGGAGACTGGGTGTGCTTGATGCGTCTGAGTGTCCTCCAACTTATTCTGCGCCTTCAGATTGGTTCATTGGTATTATCGCTGGTGGTGATAAAGCTCTTAGAAATTCTATAGAAGGAGCAGAAGATAAACCAGATTCTGCGATAGAAGATCTTAGAAAGTTTGACATAACGGTCAATGATTTAGTCATCGGAATAAGCTGCAGCGGTGCTGCCAAGTATGTAATATCTGCATTAGACTATGCAAAAGAAAAAGGTTCTAAAACAGCCTATCTAATTACAAACCCAGTCCCATTTTTAACGACTGATGTTGATGTGGTCATTAGCGTAGACACTGGACCTGAGATCATAACAGGCTCTACAAGAATGAAAGCCGGAACCGCAACAAAAATGGTTTTAAATATGATTTCAACTGCGACCATGGTATCTATGGGCAAGGTATATGGAAACCTAATGGTAGACCTAATGGCGGTAAATGAAAAACTTGTAGACAGAGGAACCAGAATTATCCAGAAAATCACAGGCTTAGACTATGATAGTGCAGAAGAGGCTCTAATCAGGGCAAACAAATCTGTAAAAACTGCGATCGTAATGATCAACAAAAATTGTGAACTAAATGATGCTGAAGAAAAACTTCGTCATGTTGGTGGTTCTTTGAGAAAAATAATTGACGCATAGATTTTATTAATACAATAAGTAAAGGAATATGGAAAACTTATATTATTTAATCATTGTTACAGCAATTATTATAGAATATTTATTATCTAGTATTAGCTCAATCCTAGATATAAAAAATATTACACCAATCATACCTCCTGATTTTAAAGAAGCATATGACCAAGAAAAGTATATTCGATCTCAGGAATATTTGAAAGCCCGTACACGTTTCGGACTTTTTTCAAGTACTTTTAGTCTTGGTCTTATTTTGGTCGTGATTCACTCTGATGTATTTGGAATGTTAGACCATTATGTAAGACTTCAAACAGAAAATTATCTTTTACAAGGGCTCTTGTTTATTGGTATAATATATTTTATCCAAGATATCATTAGCCTGCCATTTTCGATCTATAGTACCTTTGTCATTGAAGAAAAGTTTGGCTTTAATAAGACGACACATAACTTATTTATTATTGACAAGCTCAAGGGATACTGTATTTTTATTGTTTTAGGAAGCATCATAATCACCCCACTTTTATATTTTTTTCATACGTACAGTGAAATCGGTTGGTTAATCGCTTGGTCTATCCTGACCGTATTTATGATTTTAGTTCAGCCTCTTTTTGTACATGTTATCGCTCCGATGTTTAACAAGTTTACACCTCTAGAAGCAGGCGATCTGCGTACAGAGATTGAAAAATATACGAGTAAGGTCGATTTTCCACTTGCCCGTATTGATATTATGGATGGTAGTAAACGCAGTGCCCACTCAAACGCCTATTTTACCGGCTTTGGAAAATCTCGTAGGATTGCAATTTTTGATACTTTAGTTGAAAAACACTCAACAAAAGAGATCGTCTCAGTCGTGGCACATGAGGTCGGGCACTATAAGCTAAAACATATTCTCCAAGGTACAATTGTGGGAATTATTGAAACCGGAATAATGCTTTTTGCGTTCAATCTAATTATGAATGACATATCTTTGTTTCATGTGTTTGGAGTTAACAAGTTATCGGTGCACGCGGGCATAGTATTTTTCTCAATGCTCTATGCTCCTGTTAGTATGCTTACGTCAATCGTAACTACGGCTATTTCAAGAAAGAATGAGTTTGAGGCTGATAAATATTCTATGGAAACGACGAATGATAGCCAGGCTTTGATCAGTATGTTGATTGGCCTTTCTGCGAATAACTTATCTCATTTAACTCCACATCCTATGAAAGTATTTTTATCATACAGCCATCCTCCTGTTATTGACAGGATTAAAGCAGTAAGTCAAGGCTTATAGGCCATGCTTTAGCCTATATAAGGTATAATATTGATCCAATTCTTTTGGATACGTATTACCCTTCCACACATATTTTAGCGAGTCTCTTGTGTGTGACTGTTGGATTTCATCATAATGTTTCTGTATATGGATGAAAAATTGTTTTCCAATGCGGAGCATTTGTTTATCATTTAACTCGTGTCCCATAACTTGTTTCATTAGTTCAGAGTGATTGCTTTTTAAGTGAGACACAAGCATGTCTTCTAGCTGAGACTCCAGTCCAGGTACCCAGCTAGCTTTTAATGCCGTTGAAATAATTTTAGATAATCTTGGATTATTTTTTCCTTCTAGAGCTATTCTCGTTGATATCATATTCTCAAAGTCAATATCTGCCATAAATATTTCAGGTGAACTATCGGGAATTGTAAAGTCCATCGATGAACGAATAGATTGTTTTATTGTTGTCCATAACTCGTTCGAGGTTATTATTCCATCACTAAATTGAATTAGAGTCTTACTGTTTAAAGAGCATGATAAAATTGTTTTGTCTCTGCCAACAGGCGTCTCACAGTCAATCGTTACAATCGAAGGGATATAGGTAGAAGAATTTTGATTTATTGCATGATGAAGCTGTTTTTTAAAATATCTTCCAATGGATCCTAGGCTCATGATAATTACTTGTTCATAATTATTTCTTCTGGATGATACCCGTACTGTAAGCACTGAGTTTTGATTAGTCTGTGTCACTTTCGTGTATCGAGAGTTACAATTAATCCTGAAATATCCTAATTCGTTTTGAATATTATTAATAATATGATCGGGGGATATTGGTGATTTGGTCGTGTTTGCGTTTATAATGGATAATCCAATCAAAGGATATATTATAAGTGAATAAAAAGTTCTCATTGTAGAAATAAAGAAGGTTAGATATTTGTTAGAGATTATTAAATTTACCTAATATATAATTTGGTTTCTTTAGATTGATGAAAATATAATGAGGAAATATACCTTGTATAAATAGTAATCGTTTTTAATGAAATCCAAATTTTTCATTTTTTATTAAACAAGAAAAACAATTCACATACCATATATAATGAAATTCATAAATAGCTTAATAGTAACTAGCTGCATCATCTCAAGTTTAATCGCTGAAAATATATATTTAGACAAATATAATCCTGATTCATTGAGATTTAAGACAGCCTATGCAACAAGGTGTATAGAGCCACCCTCTGTTGATGGCAGGCTGGATGATGAATCATGGGGGAAGGCTATACCTGTTAATGAATTTTTTCAGATTGAGCCAATCGAATTTGGTGCACCATCTGAAAAAACCGTGGTCAGAGTTTTGTATGATGACCAAGCGCTATATGTCGCATTTGAAAATTTTGATTCTGAACCAAATAAAATAAGGAGGCCACTAACCCGTCGTGATGCTTATATGGATGGTTTTGCATCTTCAGCTGATTTTGTTGGAATTGCCGTTGATTCAAAGAACGATGATTATAATGGTAAATGGTTCGGAGTTAATGCCGCCGGAGTAAAAATAGATGTTAATGTCTCTGGAAATGAAGAATACGATCGTAGCTGGGACGCAGTATGGGACGCAGCTGTTGAGATAAATGAGAGTGGCTATATTGTTGAGTTTAAGATACCTTTTTCGGTTTTTCAGTTCGAGAATAAAATAGATCAAGTATGGGGCATATCTTTTAATAGGCATATACATAAAAGCCAAGAAGAAGTGATATGGCCTGGTCATCGTAAATCAGCTGTAGGCACGGTTCAGCAATTTGGCGTGCTATTGGGGTTAAGTAATATACCAGAACCAAAAAAAGTAGAGTTGATTCCATATGCGCTATCTAGTTTTAGCCAGGGTGAGAATGAATATAATATTGGTGCAGATGCTCGCTATGGTATTAGCTCTAGTGCAGTATTGAATGCGACAGTAAATCCAGATTTTGGTCAGGTAGAGGCTGACCCTTCTGTACTGAATCTTACTGCCTATGAAACTTTTTATGAAGAGAGGAGACCCTTTTTTTCAGAAGGGGCAAGTTTTTTTCAGCATCGGCTTCAGCTTTTTCACTCTAGGCGAATAGGAAATGCTCCAGGATATTTTTCTCCCGATAGTGGTGAAATTCAAAACATTCCTGGGAACACAACGATCCTTGGTGCTTTTAAACTATTGGGCACTACCAAATCTGGAATTAATTATGGCCTAATCAATGCAAGTACAGCAGAAGAACTAGGTACTTTAACTAATCCGAATGGTCAAAAAGAAGATTTTGTTGTAGAGCCTCAGACTAACTATGCGGTTGGACGGTTTGAAAAACCAATTATTAATAATTATTCCAGACTAGGAGTAATGGTCACAGATGTCAGAAGAAAAAATGCTTCTTCAGCAAGTGTTCTTGGCCTAGACTGGAAAATTGGTCTAATGAATAATAGATTATTTTCTAATGGCCAAATTGTGAGTTCCAATACAGATAAAACAGGTAACGCGTTCAGGTTTAATGTAGGATATACTGATCCAGTCTGGTGGGCTACAAGATTCTGGTATGGTACCTATGATAACAAGTTTGAAATTAACGATCTGGGATATTTGCGTAGAAATGATCTAAGCTGGGCAGGAGCTAAGTTTGAGGTTCGAAAGCAAGAGCCTTGGGGGTATTTTTTAAATAATAATATTGAAATCAAGTATAGAAAAGAATGGCGCGGCGATGGCCTTATACTAGAGGATGAAATTGAGTTAGAGACATTTAATTTATTGAAAAATTATTGGCGTTTTGGGTTTTCCAGCGAACTAAGCCAACCAGCATATAATGATGACGATATTTTCAGAGATGATCGGGCGTGGGCATATAGCACAGAAAAATTCTGGTTTAATGGGATCTGGTTTAAATCAGACAGAAGAAAAAAACTAATATTATCCATTGATACAGGTGTTGGAAATGCAAAACTAAGAGGAAAAGGTCATTTCACCAAGATTGAGATTGATTATAAGCCTATTGATCCTCTAAATATTAGTATTGAAGCAAGCCAAGATCTTTCGCCTAGCTACATGCAATATGTCGATATTATTGATGTAGATAATTCTATAAATAGAGTATATGCTAAATCAGAACAACTTACGAAACAGGTTGAGTTTCGTATGGACTGGACTTTTTCTCCAGAGCTAACCTTACAGGGTTATCTCCAGCCATTTTATGCTGACATGAGGTACCTTCGTTTTTATGAGCTGATGTTTCCTGAGACAATGGAGCTTGAATCGTTTGACTATCTAAGTTTATATGAGAATCCTGATTTTAAGTGGGAGAATACAGTTGGCACGTTTGTTTTACGGTGGGAGTACAATCCTGGAAGTACATTGTTCTTGGTGTATAGTTTGAATGAATATAAATATTATTCGGCAAGCGATGGGCTTTGGTCAACTGGTTCTTCTAATGCAGTTGTTGTCAAACTAAACTATTGGATGAAAATATAACTATTGCTAATTGAGTCAGCTAATTTAATTGCTTAGCAAAAAGGAAATAGAAAATGGATGATACAAATACAACAATATTGGAACTAAAAAACTTTGTTGAGGATTTTGTTCAAGAAAGAGAATGGTCACAGTTTCACAATGCAAAAAATTTATCAATGGCGCTAACTATCGAAGCTGGTGAGTTAATGGATATTTTTAAGTGGAATACTCCTGAAGAGTGTGAGAATATGATGTCTGAAAAAAACACAAGACAAGATGCAACCGATGAGCTAGCAGATATTATAATCTACGCGATTGCATTTGCGAATCGAAACAATATTAACATTTCGAATGCGATCGATAAAAAAATGATTAGAAATAGAATTAAATATCCTGCTGATAAATACAGAGGGCATTTTTAAGCATAGTAGTACTATTTTTTATGGATAAAAAGACAGCAATAATTACAGCAGCAAGTCAGGGTATTGGAGAGGCATGTGCTAGAAAATTATCCAAACTAAACTATAACCTTGTTATAATGTCTAGCTCTGAAAAAATTTATACACTTGCTGATGAACTTGGCTGTGCTGGTATAAAAGGTTCTGTAACTAATCCAGAAGATCTAGAGAAAACAGTTGAATTAGCATTGAGTGCATTTGGATGTCTTGACTCAGTTGTTAATAATACTGGTCACGCGCCAAAAGGAGATTTATTAGATATCAGCGACCAGGAATGGTTATCCGCTATAGATATTCTTCTGATGAATGTCATTCGCATTTCTAGATTTATTGTCCCGGTTATGAAAAAAAATGGAGGATCGATTGTTAATATCTCTGCCTTTGGTGCAGAAAGCCCAAGTCTTAATTTTCCAACTTCATCTGTAGTAAGGTCAGCGCTCACATCGTATACTATATTATTCGCCAGAAGATTTGGACGTCATAACATAAGAATGAACAATCTTCTTCCTGGTTTTGTAGACAGTTATCCAGTTACAGACGAAATTCGAAATTCAATTCCGCTTAATAGAGAGGCATCTGTAAATGAGATAGCGAATGGCATATTATTTTTATTATCAGATAATTCTAGCTATATAACAGGTCAGAACCTAAAGATGGATGGTTCAATGGTGGTTACAGAATGAAGTGTCTAGTTATACAAAAAAAGATTATTCTCATTCATCTTTTGTTAATACCATTAACATTTATTTTATGTAACCAAAAGATATGTGATTATTGTAGCAAAGAACTCCAAGGCCAATATATTATACACAAAAACAATAATTATCATCATCATTGTTATGATAAACACATACAGATCTATTGTGACCAATGTGATCTAAAGATTGATGGATCATATAATTCATCAAATGGGAAGAACTATCATAAAACCTGTTACCAACAATATGTACAAAAGCGGTGCGATGAGTGCGGCGATTTGATTAATGGGATTTATAATATTAAAGATGGAAAAGAATATCATGAGAGTTGCTACATTGAGTATGTACTTCCGAAATGCGATATATGTAAACAGCCTGTAGAGGATACATATGTAGAAGATTTTTGGGGTAATTATTATCATGAATATCATACGAAAAAAATGCCTGATTGTGATAATTGTAGTCGGCTTATTTGCGATCCTTTAACAGGAGGAGGATATTCAGTTAACAGTCAGCGTTTCGTTTGTAATATCTGTAAGCCAAGGGTAATAACAAAGAGGTCACAGATTGAATCAAACTTAAGAGAAGTACTAGTGATACTTAATTCTGTTGGCGTAAATAATTTGCCAAATAAAATACCTATAACTTTAGTAGACAGCAGAGAGGACTTAATACGCTTATCAGGAAATAGGCTAGGAAATATTCAAGGTTATACTAACTATGAGGAAAGTACCTTATCTGGAAAAATCATTGATCAAGACTATCATATTTACATTTTATCAAATCTTCATAGGGTAATCTTTAACGCAGTTCTCGCACATGAACTGCTTCATGTATATCTTTTCCAGAATAATTTAAAACTTGAATCAGATATTAGAGAAGGTTTTTGCAATCTCGGTTCTAACATTGTCTACGAACACTATGGCTCCAATCTTAGCCAATATAGGATTAAAAGTATGGATGAGAGTTTAGATCCTGATTATGGTTTGGGATATAAAAAAATGAAGTCGGTTTTAGATCAGATTGGTTGGAAAAGATTATTAAGAAAACTTGATAGACTATAAATATTATTTATTTTTTATTTAAAAAGTTTTTTTATACCATAATTATATTGAAAATCAGTTCTCGTTTAGGATAATTATTTGAATATTTTATTACAGATAGTTTTGCAATGAAGATAAATCCATATATTTTTAGAGAGTATGATATTAGAGGGAAAGTCGTGGAAGACTTTCCTCCTGAGGTGGTAGTTCTTCTTGGTAGATCATTTGGTACCCTAGTGAAAAGATCTGGTGGTAGAGAAATTGCAATAAGCGGAGATATAAGGCTTACGACACCAGATTTAATCAACTATTTTAAAGAAGGTGTATTATCCACAGGCGTGGATATAATTAACATAGGTATAGTACCAACCCCGGTAAACTATTATAGCTTGTTTAAGCTTGATGTAGCCGCCTCTGTGCAAATAACAGGAAGCCATAATCCACCAGAGTTTAATGGGTTCAAACTATCATTACATAAAAAGCCTGTTTATGGCGAACAGATCCAATTAATTAAAAATTTCATAGATAAATTAGACTTTGATGTTGGAGAAGGTTCAGAGACTAGATATAAAATTTTACCAGACTATCATTCAATGATCAAAAGCAAGATCAATATTGAGAGAAAAATGAACATAGTAATGGACTGTGGAAATGCAGCAGGATCTATAAATGCTCCAACTATTTTTAAAGATCTGGGGATACAGCTTACAGAACTTTACTGTGAACCAGATGGCTCTTTTCCTAATCATCATCCAGATCCCACCGTTGAAGAAAACTTAAAAGATCTTATCGATGAAATGAAAACTGGTAAGTATGATGCAGGTATTGCTTTTGATGGCGACGCGGATAGGCTTGGGGTTGTTGATGAGACTGGTGAAATAATTTGGGCAGACCAGTTAATCGCAATTTTTTTACCAGATTTAATAGAGCCGGGAGATGAAATTATTTTTGATGTTAAATGTTCTCAATCCCTTGAGGATATGATAAAAATGTATAAAGGTAAGCCAGTAATGTGGAAGACTGGCCACTCATTAATTAAAAATAAAATGTCAGAATCAAATTGTAAACTTGGTGGTGAAATGAGTGGTCATATTTTTTTTGCTGATGACTATTATGGATATGATGATGCCATATATGTTGCGGCAAGATTAATTCAATTATTATCAAAAACAGATAAAACTTTGTCCGAATTGAAATCCGTTATACCTGTATATCATTCCACTCCTGAGATTCGTTTGGAAGCAGATTCAGATGAAGAGAAATTTAATATTGCAGAACTTGCTGTAGAGTATTTTACCAAACATAATAATTGCATTACAGTCGATGGTGTACGGATTATATATGATAATGGATGGGGATTGGTCAGAGCATCCAACACACAGCCAGTGATAGTATGTAGGTTTGAAGGCAATTCGTTAGGTAGTATGAATGAGATAAAGAAAATAGTTTTGGATAAACTACAAGAATTCGGAAACCTACAGATTAGTTAATATTAATGTCAGATATTAGTGAACTCATTCAGTTTATAAGAAAAGAATTTGATCAATCTTTACGTTCCTTCCCATTACCAAATCATCCCAAATATCTATATGAACCAATTAGATATGCTCTAAAAGGAAAAGGGAAAAGATTCAGACCTATATTAGTGCACTTATCGGGAAGAGCATTTAAAACTGATCCAAATGATATAATGAAAATTTCGCTTGCAGTTGAATTGCTTCATTGTTTTACACTCATTCATGATGATATTATGGACTCAGATGATCTCAGGCGTAATATGCCTACTTTACATAAAAAATATGATATTTCGTCCGCAATATTAGCGGGAGATGGAATTTATACTATCAGCCAGGTTATATTAAACAGTATAGGAAACAAACCAGAAGTTTTTTTACAATTCTATAATGAAACAGTATTAGAAATCTGTGAGGGACAGGCTTTAGATAAAGATTTTGAAAATAAAGAAGATATTTCTTTAGAACAGTATATTGAAATGGTAGAAAAGAAAACGGGAGCTTTATTAGGTTCTTGTTGCTATCTCCCAGCAACTTTGTCAGGGAAACCTAATAATATTATTGATGACCTGAAATATATTGGTAAACAATTAGGAATAGCTTTCCAGATTCAGGATGATCTTTTTGAAATATTTGGCGATGAAAGTATTATAGGCAAAAGCTTAGGGAGTGATATTTTCTCAAATAAAAAGACTGCTATTGCGATTGAAGCAAAAAATATTTTTCAATCTGAATGGAATACTATAGTAGAACAGTTCGATGGAAAAAATTTAGTATATATTCGTAATTTTTTATCAGAAAATAAGATAAGAGATAAAGTTGAAACTTTGGCTGATGACTGTTTTAAATCTGCATATAATTCACTAGCGGATCTTGGTTTTGATGAAGAGTGTGAATTATATAGATTTTTTAAAATAATTCAAGGAAGACATGCATGATAGACAATATTGATAAAGATAACATGTATCAATCAATTTTGGATTTTTCTGATAATATGTTAGATGCAGTAAAGCTTGGTGGTAGTATAAAATTTCTTAATGATTACTCAAATATAAATAAGATTATTGTAGCCGGTATGGGTGGCTCTGCAATTGGAGGAGACGTTACGTATGCTCTAGTAAATGATGAAATAAAAATTCCTTTTTTGGTCATAAGAGGATACAATATCCCTTCATGGGTTGATAGTTCTACGCTGGTCATATGCTCTTCCTATTCAGGAAATACTGAAGAAACAATTTCTATTTTAGATGAAGCATATACCAAAGGTGCTAAGGTGTGTGCGATAACAACAGGTGGTAAAATTGGAAAAATTTGTGATAAATGTAACTATGATAAAGTGATTATTCCATCTGGAATGCAACCAAGGGCTGCATTGGCTTTTTCTTTTATACCAATACTATATATTTTATATAGTCTAAACATAATATCTACTAATTTTACTTCCTCTCTTGTTTCATCTTCTAAATTAATTAAAGAAAATAGTAAGAAATACAGCATGAAAGATGATAACAACCCGACATGGGTTTTGGCTAAAAAGATATATAATAAAATACCAATTATTTATGCAGACTCAGACAGGTTAAAAACCGTCGCAATGCGCCTAAAAGGTCAAATTTGCGAGAATAGTAAAATATTAGCATATCATAGCGTATTTCCTGAAATGAATCATAATGAGATAGTCGGATGGGAAAAGAATTCAGAACTTTTTTCTAATTATTTCATTATTTGGTTATTTGACAACGATATGAATGAAAGAAATAAAGTCAGACAAAAAATTGTGATGGATATGTTAAACGAGATAGGCGTGGATCAATCTAAACTTGAGGTATCAGGAAACAGTTTTATAGATAGATTCTTACTATTGATTCATTATGGTGATTGGTTAAGTTATTGGTGCGCAATTTTGCATAAAACGGATCCTAGTCCAGTTCAAAATATTGAAAAATTAAAAAATAAATTATCAGAGATAAAATGATTCCCGTAAATGTTGAAAAAATATCTTATCATACATCAAGTCGCAGTTATGCGGTACTTTTAAAGGAAAATGATAGCGACTTGGTATTACCAATTTTAGTTGGATCATTTGAGGCCCAATCAATCGCAATGGCCCTTGAAGTGGTAGCAACTCCTAGACCACTGACTCATGATCTAATATGTGATATGATAAAGAAAATAGATGCGGAATTAATCTCGGTCAATATATCCCAGTTAAATGATGGTGTGTTTTATGCAAAACTGAATTTAATAAGTTCGGGATTTGGCACTAAAACAATTGATGCAAGACCAAGTGATGCCATATCTATTGCACTGCGTCTAAATGCACAAATATATGTTACTCCAGAAATCATTAAAGAAGCTGGAGTAAATAAAAATGACATTAATGAATCAATTAAACCAAAATATTCGATCGAGGATTTAGAATTAAAGCTTAAAAAGGCGGTGGAGAAGGAAGAATACGAAAAGGCTGCAAAGATTAGAGATAAAATAAAAGAATTAGATTCTTAAAAAGGTGCATCCATTTGCTCTAACGCTATTTTTGCTGCTATCTGTTCAGCTGACTTTTTGTCAAGTCCCATCCCGGTTGGAAACGAGCGATCATCAATTTTGACCTCTATTTCAAATGTTTTTTGATGATCAGGTCCACTGATATCTATTACATTAAATATTGGACTTCCAATATCCTTAATATGGCAATATTCTATTAGTTTTCCTTTATAATTTGTAGCCTTCCAGGCCTCAGTCCTATGTGCCCATATAGTGTTCAGTATTAGATTTCTACATGGTTCTATACCACCATCTAAATATATTGCCCCAATAATAGCTTCAAATAAGTTTGCCTGTTGTTTTTCTGCTATTTTTTCAATATTCATATTTACACTTGACTCAATATTTATGTGATTCAAGAGGTCAAGCATTGTACTTATTTTAGCTAAAAAGGATTTTCTTACGAGAGATGCTCTTCTCTGAGTTAAAAGTCCTTCATCACCTTCAGGAAATTCTCTCATAAGTTCTCTACTTATAATGATGTCGATTACGGCATCTCCTAAAAATTCTAATCTTTCGTAATTTTCTCTTGGTGCTGCTGAAATAGATTTATGTGTAAATGCTTGGACTAGATAATCACGATTATGAAATAAATAATTTATTTTTTTTTCAATAGGGGAATGGGAGTCAGAGGGTTTAAGAATATTTTTTAATTTATAGATTAAACTCAATTGTATTTCCTAAAACATAGAACAGCATTATGACCTCCAAATCCAAAAGTATTAGATAAAGCGGCATTGATTTCAGCCTCAACCGCATGATTAGGAGTATAATCTAAAGGGCAATCAGGGTCTGGTGTATTATAATTTATTGTTGGTGGCACAATCCCATTAATAATTGTTTTTACCGTCGCGACTGCTTCAATACCGCCAGCGGCTCCAAGTAAATGACCTGTCATGGATTTTGTTGAGCTTATTTTTAATTTATTTAAACTATTGTTAAAAAGATTACTAATTGCTTTTGATTCATTCCTATCATTAAATGGTGTAGAAGTTCCATGGGCATTAATATAGTCAATATCATCAGGATTTATATTAGAGTCTAATATTGCTTTTTCCATTGCTTTGTATGCGCCTTGACCTTCAGGGGCTGGTTGAGTAATGTGGAATGCATCATCTGTTGAGCCATAACCTGCTAGTTCTGCAAGAATTGGTGCACCTCTATTTAAAGCATGTTCTTCTGATTCTATAACAATCATTCCCGCTCCTTCACTTAATACAAAACCATCTCTGTCTGCGTCAAAAGGTCTACTGGCAGCTGTTGGAATATCACAATTCTGAGATAATGCTCTCATATTAGCAAACCCAGCAATGGTTAAAGGTGTAATACTAGCTTCGGTTCCTCCAGTCAGAATAATGTCAGCATCACCATATCTTATTAATCTTAGTGCAATGCCAATCGCATCATTAGATGAAGCACAAGCAGAAATCACTGTTTGGCTTGGACCGCGCAATCCAAATTTCATTGAAAGGTGGCCACCCGCAATATTAGGTATCATTTTCGCAACAAATTGTGGTGATATTCTTCTGGGTCCTTTATTATTGATAGTATCATGCTCATTCTCAAGTGTCTGAATACCTCCGATTCCACAGCCAATGATAACCCCAGCACGATCTAAATTTATTTTTTCAAGATCTAGCTTTGCTGATTCTATTGCCTCCATGGAGGAGACTAATGCATAAATTGAAAAAGGATCAAGCTTACGTACTTCTTTTGGGTCTATAAATTTTTCAGCATCAAAACTCTTAATCTCTCCTGCAATAGTAACCCTATGATTTGATGTATCAAAATAACTAATTGGTGCAATTCCACTGGTACTAGATTCAATAGCTGACCAAAATAGATCCGCTGAATTTCCATTTGGAGCTAAAGCTCCAAGTCCTGTAACAACAACTTTTTTTATAGACATTAATTAATATAGTTACTTATGCTCATCGATATATTTTATTGCACTGGTAACAGTGGTAATATTTTCAGCCTCTTCATCTGGAATCTCTATACCAAATTCTTCTTCGAATTCCATAATGAGTTCAACAGTGTCTAAAGAATCTGCACCAAGGTCATTAACAAAATGTGCCTCTTCTGTTATAGCAGCTTCATCAACCCCCAGTTTATCAATGATTACTTCTTTTATTTTATCAAACGTTGACATATCGTTTCTCCTATTTTTATTATTAGTTAATTATTCGTCCACCATCGACTGTTATTGTTTGGCCTGTAATATATCCTGCCTCATCAGAGGCTAAAAATATAACGGCATTAGCGATATCATCAGGTGAACCTATCCTTCCGACAGGAATATGTGATAAGAATTTACTTTTCACCTCTTCAGAAAGTTTTTCAGTCATAGATGTTTCAATCCATCCTGGAGCAATACAATTTGCTGTAATTCCTCTTGAGGCCACCTCTTTTGCGATAGACTTAGTCATCCCAATAAGTCCGGCCTTTGATGCCGCATAGTTTGCCTGACCAGCATTACCAGTTAATCCAACAATCGATGTAATATTAATTATCCTTCCGAATTTATTTTTCATCATATGGCGCATAACAGCTTTCGTACAATGAAATGCGCCTTTTAAATTTGTATTAATAACGTCGTCCCACTGTTCAATAGACATTCTCATTACAAGTGAATCCTTTGTAATTCCTGCATTATTAACAAGTATATCTATTCTACTATTTTCTTTTATTATTTCTGTAATTATTTCTAAAAATATATTTGAGTCAGATATGTCACAAGCAAACGAAGATGCTTGTCCACCATTAATAGTTATCTTCTCTACAATGGATTCTATTGCTTTTTTGTTTCTGCTTATACAAGCAACATGTGCACCAGACTTTGCAAGTTCAAAAGCGATTATTTTTCCTATACCTTGTGAAGCACCGGTAACAATCGCAATTTTATTTTTTAAACTAAATTTCATAGTTTATAATATCTTCATAAGATTGAATACCTTTGGTAGGAACTTCGCTGTCAATTTTACGATTTAGTCCTTGCAACACTTTACCCGGACCAATTTCTATAAATGAATTATATCCGTCATTAATCATATGTTGAATGGAATTATACCAAAGTACTGGACTTTCTAACTGTCGAATTAAAGAATTTTTTATATCTTTACCTTTTGTTATTGGTTTTGCATCAACATTTGAATATAGAGGAATGCCAATGTCCGAAATTTCGATAGATTCTAACTTATCAGCAAGTTCTTCTCTAGCTGGTATCATTAGTGGTGAGTGGAATGCTCCACTAACATTCAAAGGGACAGCCAATCTGGCACCATACTTTTTTGCATTGTTAATTAAACTTTCTATGGCTTCAATATTGCCAGAGACAACTGTCTGGTCTTCAGTATTATAATTTGCGGCTACTACTAGATGATCAGAACTATTTTTATTACATAAGTTTTCAACCTTATTGGTTGACATTCCTATAATAGCTGCCATTGTTCCTGGATTTATTTTTCCAGCATTATGCATGCTTTCTGAACGAAGCTTAACTAATTCCAGCCCACTAACAAAATCAAAGGCACCTGCAGCGACCAGGGCACTATATTCACCCAGACTATGACCGGCAACACCATCAGCAGAGTATCCATTTTCAATCATAATTTGTCCAATTATAGTGCTTACAATAAAAATAGCAGGCTGAGTGTATTTAGTCTTTTTCAACAACTCTTCCGGGCCGTTAAATGAAATCGATTGAATATCTGTATCTAATAAATCGTTAGCGATTTCATAATATTTTTTACCAATCTTAGTATTATCAAATAAGTCTTTTCCCATTCCTATTTTTTGAGAGGCTTGTCCAGGAAAAATCCAGGCATTTTTCATATTCTTGAATCCCACTTAATTAAAATACTTCCCCAGGTAAACCCTGAGCCAAAGGCTGACAGCAATATATAGTCGCCATTATTGATTAAATTATTTTCAACTGCTTCGTTAAGTGCAATAGGTATTGTTCCGGCAGTAGTATTTCCATATCTATCGATGTTTATAAGTACTCGATCTTTTGGTATACCGCAACGTTCACCAGTAGCATCAATGATACGTTTATTTGCCTGATGAGGAATGAATAGTTTTATATCATTCCCACTAAGTCCATTTTTCAATAGTACCTCTTCTGAGATATCAGCCATTCTTTTTACCGCGAACTTAAATACTTTCTTCCCATCCTGTCTTATAAAATGCTCTCTATTTGCTATCGTTTCCTCAGTAGCGGGTTTTCTACTTCCCCCAGCTAGAACATTAAGGCTAGAAGCTCCAGAACCATCTGTCCTCAGTATAGAGCTTATGATACCATTATCTGATTTAGAAGGCTCTAAGATTACTCCACCGGCACCATCACCGAATATTATACAGGTTTCTCTGTCTTTAAAATCCAGTATTGATGTCATTGTGTCAACACCAATTACCATTACGGTCTTGTATTTTCCAGATTCAATCAATTTTGAACCAGTCTCTAACCCAAATAAAAATCCACTGCATGCAGCACTTAGGTCAAATGCCCATGCATTTTGAGCATTAATATTGTTTTGGACTATGGCTGCGGTAGATGGGGTAAGGTGATCCGGCGTTACGGTACTAACAATGATAATGTCGATTTTCTCTGGCTTAATACCTCTTTTTTCTAAAAGTTTTTTAGCAACATGTGTTGATAAGTCAGATGAGGCTTCGTCATCTGACACTATATGTCTTTGTTTTATTCCGGTTCTATTTTGAATCCATTCATCGGACGTTTCCACCATATTTTCAATATCATGGTTTGTTAATATTTTTTCTGGAACATGATGTGCGGTAGAGGTGATGGTAGCTCTCATATTAATATTTTTCCAACAAATTAGATATTTATTATATAATCAAGATGATAAAGAAATATAAAAAACTAATTGTATTATGGATCAAGATATCGAAATAATAGGACGTCCTTTATAATATCCACAATTAGGACAGGCCCTGTGAGGCATCTTCGTGGAATTACACTGAGGACAGGTCGTAGTTGAGACTGAAGCTGACTTATAGTGAGTTCGTCTTTTTCTACTTCTTGCTTTAGACTGTCGTCTTTTTGGCAGTGCCATATTTTCTCCCTAAACTAAAATTAAATAAATTATTTATAAAGCTAGTTACTGCAAGAACAAGCCTTATGATTAAGATTGATCCCGCATCCTGGACATAGGCCTTTACAAAGATTTGTACATAATATTTTATATGGAATTTCTATGATTAATATCTCTAATAATATTTTCCTAAGATCAACACTATCCTCATGATCTGAGAAATAAATTATATCATATTTTTCCTTATCTGTCATACCAAGATCATTACAAAGTAATAAATTAGCTTTTATTTTATTTTTATTACAAAATGATTCTAGACAACGATCACAATCATATAAAACAGTATTTATTATATGACCAGAGATTTCAAATCCATTATTTACAATTTTCGATGTAAAGCTGCAGATTAATTTGTTATCAACTACGGTAATACCAAAACCATCTGCATCATTAATGTCTATTTCAAAAAGCTTATTCTTAAATCCGGTTAATAAATCCGAACGTAAAACCATCATACAGCCACAAAATTACCGAGCCCGTTTAAGTATTACAAGGTACAAAGGTTTAATATAATAACTCTTTATTCTTCTTCAGAAGATAAAAGGATACTATGACTGGGACTATCCAAATTGTTATTGTCATAGATTGGATTTTCAATATCTTCTTCATTATTTCTTAACAAGATATTTTCTTTATCCATAATTTTTTTGAAAATAATGAAAATAATTGTTTCACCAACAGAAAGCATTGCAAACCCATATGATAAGACTGACAGGGTTAGAAATATTAATGGAATAGATAATAGTAGACCGGAGATAGTTTCTATTGCAGATAATGGGCCTGAGTAACTCTCAATAGAGAAATTTGGTAATGCCAATAAAATTAGACTGAAAAACTTAACCAATAAGCTTAGAATAAATTCTATCATATCAGTAGCCATGGTAAGCGTACCAAATAATTCTTGTTCCATTGAGATTTTTAATGTGGAGAAATTGTTAGAAATCCAGCTAGTATCTACGATAGAGACAGCATACCCCATAATATTATCTAAATTTATACCCATGAAATATCCAAAAATTTGGTTTATAAGAATAAATGAGACACTATAAAACCAAGAAAATATATTTATGAATATTATTGTCAAAGGAACAAGAATAGAGTGATAGGTTATTATCCTCCATGGTTGATTGAACGCAATCTGATATGAATAGAAAACTGTTCCTATTGTATCTTCTTCATATGATCCGATAATAATAGGACCGAATAGAAGCGAAATAATTAAGACCAATAATGAGAACACTGTAAAAATAGCTCCAAAAAAATAAAATATATAAAACACCGGGAATAATAGTTTTCCTACAATTGGTATATTACCAGTTAATGCAAATATACAGGCTATTATGATAAATGTTATGATGATGAAAATGACTGATATTGGAGTAAATACAATTGATCTCCATTTTTTCATAACATAATCAAGTGCATCATCTGCAGAATAGAAATTATCACCTTGTAGCTGTTTTATAGTTATTCTTGAAACTGCAGTACATGATATAAGAACAAAGAATAACCAAATGCATATTCCAATGTAATAGATAAGCCATGAAACCAGTGGTGCTGAGTTTCCATATAAACATGGAAAGAGTCCATATTCAGTGATAGCCTCATTTATTTCTATTCCGGATATGGTTAATGACAAGTAGCTAAGAATCCAGTATATGACGTATCCAGATAAATTACCAATTATGAATACCCAGATCTTTTTAGGGCTTAAAGCTAAACGGGGCGCTAAGAAAATATCTTTATAGTTAAAGTGTATATTATAGTTGCTCAAATCTGAATCCTATTAATGATAAAATATTTATTTATCCAGTCTCACAAAATCTACCCAGACAGATAATTTTATATCTTTACTGACAATATTTGCCACTGCTTGGGCAGAATTATAATTATCATAGCTACCAATTCGCACTCGATACCAGACTTCTTCGCTCTCTTTAAAGTATGCCTTTTGTATATAGGCATCGTATCCAGATTTAATTAGTTTATCTGAAAAATTTTGAGCATCTGCAAGCCGTTTTTTTGAAATAACTTGAATCGTAAATCGGTCTTTCTTAGCTGGTATATCAGCTCCTTTGACAATTTTAGACTTTGCAGTTAATCCTTTTCTTGTTTTTGCTACTTTTTTTACTGTGTATTTTTTAGGAGTAGTTTCTTCTTCATCTTCTTCTTCATCTTCTTCTTCATCTTCTTCTTCATCTTCTTCTTCATCT
>CAJWMI010000005.1 GCA_913043185.1 uncultured Fidelibacterota bacterium
GCCGGCCCTGATTTTAAAAAAGCATTAAATCGTGTATCTGAACAGTGCGGACTAAGTGGTGTGATGCATAAGCTCGTGTCTGAGTGTTCAAAAGGATACAAACAAAGAATTGGACTTGCCTGCTCTATGATTCATGATCCTTCTGTACTAATTCTAGATGAGCCTGTAACAGGTTTAGACCCTAATCAAATCATCGAAATAAGAGAGCTTATTAAAAATCTAGGGAAAGAAAAACTTGTTCTTATGTCAAGCCATATATTGCAAGAAATTCAAGCTACTGTAGATAGAATCATTATCATCAATAATGGGAAAATAGTTGCTGATGGATCAAATAAGCAATTATTAAATGAATTCAAAGGTAAGGCAACTTTAAAACTAGAGACTGTAAGGTCAACTAAAAAAGATTTAAACACAATGTGCAAAGAATTAGACTTAAAAACACAAAGTATTGAGAAATCAGGAAAAGGACATATATCTATTTTTGAAATCGATAAATCAAGTGACCCAAGAGAACAAATTTTTTCTTATGCTGTAAAATCAAATTGGATTATTACTGAATTGACTCCGCAATCTGCAGGGCTAGAATCGATATTTAGAACACTAACAACAGAAACAAATGAGCAACATTAAAATTATACTTACAAAAGAATTACGCTCTTATTTTAATAGCCCTATGGCATACATATTCTTAGTTGTATTCGCTATAACAAACGGATATTTTTTTACTAACACTTTCTTTCTTATTAATCAATCTGATATGAGAGCTCTATTCAGCATTGTCCCTCTTGTATATTTATTTTTTATTCCAGCAATAACAATGAGTCTAATTGCTCGAGAAAAGAACTCTGGAACAATGGAGGTTATGTCTACCATGCCAATAAAAGATATAGAGTTTATTATGGGTAAATTTTTTGCATCAGTATTGCTTATCGCCATTGGACTGATTATTACATTTGTACATCTGTTTACATTGATTAACGTAGGAACAAACATCGATTATGGCTCAGTTTTTACAGGATATTTAGGTATTATGCTAATTGGGGCAGTGTATGCATCAATAGGAACATTTGCCAGCAGTATTACAGAAAATCAAGTTATTTCATTTATTATATCTGTTTTTATTGTTTTAATATTCTTTGGTAAAAAATTACCAAGACAAGGTGACTGGGTAGCCGTAGGATCTATTGTCGTTACTTTTTTCTTTGCAATATACCTGTTTATTCAAATGATCCTGGAGTATGATCCTGGATTTAGTCATGGGGCTAGCTTTTCATGGATTGACCTTGATGCGTTTAAGATTGATCTAGGTATTCTTGTTGATAATGTCACAGTTGTAATGCTCCTGATTGTTACATTGGTCTCAAGCTGTACTCATATATTTTCTTTAAAATATATGGAAGGTGATATTCGCTACAGCAGGTATTTTGCATACCTAGGACTGTTTACTTTTTCAATGAACGGAATCGTTCTGGCTGATAATCTAATTTCAATGTATATGTCTTGGGAGCTCGTTGGTGTAAGCTCATACTTGCTCATTGGACACTGGTTCGAAAAGGATAGTGCCGCAGATGCCAGTAAGAAAGCATTTTTAACAAATAGAGTTGGTGACATAGGGTTTTTCATTGGCATAATGCTATTATATACAGCCGTGGGATCCTTTGCATTTGGTCCAATATTTGACTCTATCGCTAGCGGGAATGCAATTACCGGACTAACTCTAACTTTAGCTGGTCTAGGAATATTTATGGGCGCTGTAGGTAAATCATCACAGTTTCCGCTGCATATATGGCTTCCTGATGCTATGGAAGGGCCTACGCCTGTTTCTGCCTTAATGCACGCTGCCACAATGGTTGCAGCGGGCGTGTATATGTCGGTAAGGCTTTTTCCAATTTTTACCCCAGATGCTTTGCTTGTCATCGCCTATACTGGTGGCATTACAGCTATACTGGCTGCTTTAATCGCTATCACACAAAATGATATAAAAAAAGTTCTTGCATACTCAACCGTAAGCCAGCTTGGTTACATGATTTTAGCTGTTGGGACTGGAGTTTACACGGCCGCATTTTTTCATCTTCTTACTCATGCTATGTTTAAGGCAAATTTGTTTTACTGTAGCGGTTCAGTGATTCACTCTATGCATCATGCGCTGCATAAGGTTCATGATGAGAAGACTGACCCTCAGGATATGAGAAATATGGGGGGCTTTAAAGAGAAGATGCCGGTTACCTATTGGTCTATGTTAATAAGCACGCTCGCGATTGCAGGGGTGCCTCTATTTTCAGGATTTTTATCTAAGGATGCTATCTTAGCAGGAACTCTTGCGTTTGCCCAGCATCATCCAGAACATTTTCTGTTGCCGCTTTTTGGTTTTGGTGCTGCGGCAATAACAGCTTTTTATATGTTTCGTTTAATTTTTATGACATTTCATGGTAGGCCTAACATGAAAGACATATTTAAAGATATACATGAGTCTCCAAAAGAGATGACTGGTCCGATTGTACTTTTAGGAATGCTTAGTTTCTTTATTTTTTATACCCTCCCTTATTTTAATCCAATATCAGATCAGGGCTGGTTTACAGACTTAGTTGTGCCGCAAACTTCTGCTGTACCAGGGAGTATGACCGCAAATGAGATAGCAGAGCACGCCCACCATGCTCACTATCTGGCTATGGGACTATCAATAGGGGTAGCTGCGATTGGGATTTTATTAGCCGTTCTTATGTATCTAAAAAATATTATATCCCCTAAAAAACTTTCAGATAGATTTGGGTTTTTATATGATTGGAGCCTGAACAAATTTTATTTTGATGAGAACTATAACAGGATTTTATATCAGCCATTGTTAAAACTTTCGAAGACTGTTTCATGGCTAGACTGGGAGTTTTATGACAAATATTTTATTAATGGATTTGGCCGTATAACCAATCTATTAAGCAAGCTATCCGGAAAATTTGATTATGATGGGATTGATCAAGGTCTTGTTGATGGTTTAGGAAGAATATCTGGTGTTGCCGGGGAAAACTTAAGAAAAATACAGACCGGACGATTACAAAACTATTTGCTTTATGTCGTCGCCGGTATTTTAGTCATTATTATTATTCAGGCATTTTAACTAATAGAGTTTAAAGAGATATAGATATGGACAATATTCTTAGTTTACTAATATGGCTTCCAATTCTTGGTGCAATTATAGTCGCATTTATACCAAGAGATAAGGAAGATATTATTCGATATACAGCAGCTGGTTTTACAGGTGTACAATTCATTATTGCTATCCTATTATGGAGAAAATTTGAGCCAGGAAATGGCTCAATGCAGTTTATGGAAAGGTTAGAGTGGATACCTTCTTTAAATATTTCCTATATACTAGGTGTGGATGGATTAAGTCTCCCTATGGTGATTTTAACGGCGATGTTGTTTTTTATAGGTGTTTTTGTTAGTTGGAATATTAATAAGGCTGTTAAAGGATACTTTGCTCTGTATCTATTGTTAAATGCTGGCGTAGTAGGTGTTTTTCTATCTTTGGATTTTTTCCTTTTTTATATATTTTGGGAGGTTATGCTGCTGCCTATGTATTTCCTAATAGGCATGTGGGGAGGCCCGCAGAGAGAGTATGCCGCAATCAAATTTTTTCTTTATACACTTTTCGGATCAGTTCTTATGCTGGTTGGTATACTTGGTCTTTATTTTACCTGTGGAAAGACATTTGATATTTTACTAATAATGGAAAGAGCTCCAGAAGCATTAGATGGTGTACTATGGTGGGGTATGAGCGCAGCAAAAGTTATATGGGTATTACTCTTTATTGGTTTTGCAATTAAAGTACCAGTGTTTCCATTCCACACCTGGCTCCCACTTGCTCATGTTGAGGCGCCCACTGCTATATCAGTAATACTGGCCGGGATATTATTAAAACTAGGGGTGTATGGGATTATTAGGGTTAACTATGGAATTCTTCCTAATGCTGTATGGTGGTTTGCCGGCGGGCTTGCAATTCTAGGTTTGGTTAATGTTATCTGGGGAGGGCTCTGTGCTCTTGCCCAGACTGATTTAAAAAAGCTTGTTGCGTACTCTAGTATTAATCATATGGGATATTCTTTATTAGGTATGGCCGCAGTTGTCGCAGCCGGTGCAGCGAATGGTGGTGACCTAAAAGCCGCCCAGGCTGGATTGAGTGGAGCCGTGTTTCAGATGTTTAATCATGGGACAATATCCGCAATGTTGTTTATCCTTGTTGGAGTTGTATATGAGAGAGCACATCACCGAGATATAGATGGTTTTGGTGGATTGGCAAGTCAGATGCCGATATATACAGGTATCACGGCCCTAGCATTTTTTGCTGGACTAGGACTACCCGGATTTTCTGGCTTTGTTAGTGAGGCCATGTGTTTTATCGGTGCCTTTCCGGTTTTTAAAACTATTGTGGTACTAAGTACGATAGGTATACTGCTAAACGCAGCATATTTTCTTTGGGCTTTTCAGCGAGTATTTTTTGGAAAGCTTAATGAAAAATATAAAGATATGACTGAGATCAATGGGCTCGAGCTGTTTACGGTTATCCCACTAGCAGTTATAACCTTATTCTTTGGTCTTTATCCTCGACCATATCTTGATTTAATAAGATCCACGATGGACCAGATAATTGAGAAGGTTGCTTTTGTGGCTAATTTTGCTTCTATGTAGGAAATAAATAGATGACAAATCTCCAGAGTTTAGAATTTTTTGTCCCAGAAATAATTCTAGTTATCGTAGTTATTGCCGCTCTAATAACGGATTTATTTCTTAAAAAATCAAAAACAGATCTCATTGGCTGGGTCTTAGGGATTGGTTTAATTGTTGTGGCCTTGTCTATTATAAACTTGCGACATGTTCCGCCGACCACCTTATTCTTAGATATGATTGTTATCGACCCATTCAGTTCTTTTATTAAGATAGTTATCATACTATCTACTCTTCTCGTAATCGTAGCTAGTTGGGAAAATCATGAGCTAAATAATTATAGAAAAGGAGAATATTTTACCATTATGGGAATAATGGTTATAGGCCTGTTTTTAATGTCTTCTTCTGTTGATATTATAATGCTGTATATTTCAATTGAGGTTGTGTCTATAATGTCTTTTGTGCTTGCAGCATATTTAAAGCTTGATACCCGCTCTAATGAGGCAGGCCTGAAGTATGTTATTTATGGTGCCTTTAGCTCAGGCGTAATGTTATTTGGATTAAGCATAGTGTATGGTCTTACGGGAAGTACAAATTATTTTGTAATACAAGATTCTATTGTGGCTCTTGATAGCTCCGCTAATCCTGCTCTGGTAATGGCGTTGTTAATGATCTTTGCCGGTTTTGGATATAAGATTTCAGCGGTTCCATTTCATTTTTGGACCCCTGATGTATACGAAGGTTCTCCAACAACCATTACTGCATATCTATCTGTTGCTCCAAAAGCAGCTGGATTTGCAATGATAATTCGATTCTTTCATCAGGTTTTTTCAGATAGTAATGCGCTTAGTTCAAACATGGTTGGAACAACAGATATGCCTTGGCCAGAGATCATGGGTGTATTGGCAGTTGTCACTATGACTATGGGAAATCTAGTTGCCATTCAGCAAGAAAGTATAAAGCGGATGCTTGCATATTCAAGTATCGCGCATGCGGGTTATATGATGCTTGCATTGCCGGTAATATCAGTTGATGCGATAGAAGCAATAATGATCTATTTGTTTGTATATCTTTTTATGAACCTCGGTGCCTTTTTTATTGTAATCACAGTAAAAAATAAAACAGGGGGCGAGACGTTTGATGATTATAAAGGTCTTGGTTGGGAGATGCCGTTTGTTGGATGTGTGATGACACTTTTTATGCTTTCACTAACAGGGCTTCCACCAACAGCAGGCTTTGTTGGAAAGTTCTATATTTTTAAAGCTCTTGTGGGCGCTGGAAACAGTTTTTACTGGCTAGTTATAGCTGGAGGTTTGAACAGTGTGGTCTCTCTTTATTACTATTTTCATGTTGTCAAAGTAATGTTTTTAGACGGTAAAAGAAGTGAAAAGGTTATACAACCGCCTGTAACAATGTTTGGTTTATTAGTTGTGACGGCTGTCCCCTCATTGCTCCTTGGTCTATATTGGAACCCTCTCATATCATGGGTAAAAGAATCTTTAGTTTTTTATTCGCAGGCTCTGTAATTAGGATAAAAAAAATTAATAATTATATGTAATTTTAGTGGCTAATATATTGTTACAAAATTTTTTAGTTAATGCCACATATCAATATTAAAAAAGGTCACGATTTGCTTATATCTGGCACGCCAGATAAAGATATAGTCGAAATAAACAATTTCGAAACAGTGGCCATACTCCCAACTGATTTTAAAGGTGTAAAGCCTAAACTTATTATTAAAGAGGGTGAAGAAGTAAAAATAGGATCACCTTTATTCTCTGATAAAATAAATCCAGATATTAAATGGGGGTCTCCTGCATCTGGTACTGTAAAGAGTATTGAATATGGCCCAAGACGAATTATTCAAAAAATTGAAATTTCCTTAAATGATAATCAGGATCAAATAGAGAAAAAAAAATATAAAAATAGTGATATCATTAGCCTAGGCAGGCAAGAGGCATTGGATATCATACTAGAAGCCAATATTTTTCCAATGTTTAGGCAGAGGCCATTTAATACGATACCGGATCCAAGTATTATTCCCAGAGACATTTTTGTTTCTGCTATTAATACTGCTCCACTTTCTGTTGACCTAGAAGTAGTGATGGAAAATGAAAATCAAAGTTTCCAAGCTGGTATTGATGCTTTAAATACTTTAACCAGTGGTAAGGTGTATCTCACGACTAAGCCCGAATCGGTTATGTCTTCCATTCAAAATGTAGAATTAAATACTATTTCTGGTCCACATCCTGCTGGCAACATTGGCATACAGATTCATCATATAGCACATTTAAAACCTGGCCAAAATGTTTGGACAATTAACGCCCAAGATGTGATTGCAATTGGAAAATTATTTTTAAGTGGCATCTATGACCCGACTAGAGTCATAACTCTGGCCGGGCCTTGTGTCCACGAGCCTGGACATTTTCGTGTTATGACAGGAGCGAAGATATCATCAATAATTGGTGATAGATTAACTCAGGATGAATCTAGAATAATCTCTGGCGATGTTCTAACAGGAAGAGCCTCTTTTATTGATGACTATCTTAGTTTTTATGATTACAGTGTCAGCGTTATCTCTGACCAGGTAAGAAGAGAATTTGTAGGCATGCTCAATCCAGGAAGCAGTAAGAATAGATATAGCCTTACCCCTGTGTTTTTTTCTTTTGGTAAAATATTATTTCCATTTAATACTGCTCAAAATGGGAGCCATAGAGCGATTGTGCCGATAAGCGCCTGGGAGAGGGTATTGCCGATGGATATTTTACCAAATGAGCTATACAGGTCTATTTTGGCAGAAGATATTGATGAGATGGAGAAACTGGGTCTCATAGAGTGCGATGATGAGGATTTTGCTCTTTGTTCATTTTCCTGTCCCAGTAAAACGGATGTAAGTGGTGTAATACGCAGAGGGTTAGACATGCTTCGGGCTGAGGGATAAAAATGAACTGGCTTCTAGAGTTTTTACTAAAAATAAAGCCAAATTTTGAGGAAGGCCAAAAATTGCACTGGCTCTATCCAGTATACGAGGCTACTGAGACTATATTATTTAGCACGGATGAGAGGACCTCTACAGCTCCGCATATCAGAGATAGTATTGATATAAAAAGAGTAATGATCTTGGTTGTGGTGTCACTGATTCCCTGTTATGTATTTGGTGCGATGAATGTCGGCTATCAGAATGCTCAGGCGTTGGGTATTGACAGGACCTGGATTGAAAACCTATTCTATGGTGTAAGGGTTATCCTTCCGATTATTGCGATTACGTTTATCACAGGTGGATTCTGGGAGATATTATTTTCGGTTGTTAGAAAGCATGAAGTTTCCGAAGGGTTTTTAGTTACCTGTGCCCTGATCCCTTTAACCATGCCGCCTTCGATTCCTCTTTGGCAGTTATCTATTGCTACTACATTCGGGATTGTTATTGGAAAAGAGATATTTGGCGGTGTTGGAATGAATATTTTTAATCCTGCGCTTGTAGCTAGAGCATTCATTTTCTTTTCATATCCAAGTAAGATTTCAGGGGATACCGTTTGGTTAGTTGGTCCCGATGGGTATTCTGGTGCGACAGCACTATCTATTCCTGCTTCTACAAAAAGTGCGGATGCGGTAGCACTATTAGATGGGGTTACACAGTTTGATTATTCATGGTTAAATCTTGCCTCTGGATGGATACCTGGTTCGATCGGAGAAACAAATAAGTTTATTATTTTTATCGCTGCTTTAGCGCTGGTGCTGATGAGATTGATTTCTTGGCGTGTGATATTAGGTGGAGTAAGCGGACTTTTTGCTATGTCATACATTGGTATGTTAATCTCTCCTTATTCTGATAATTCAATGCTATCTATTCCACCTCACTATCATCTTGTGATGGGCAGCTTTGCTTTTGGTCTAACTTTCATGGCAACTGAGCCTGTGACTGGGGCACATACAGATACTGGAAGACTTATCTATGGGTTTTCCATTGGCGTACTAACCGTAATAATTAGATCGATCAACCCCGCCTATCCAGAAGGTGTCATGCTTGCGATCTTACTAATGAACGCATTTGCATCGCTAATTGATTATTTTGTGATAAAGGTAAATATAAATAGAAGGCTAAGAAGGTATGCGCAATAATTCATACACACTAATCTTCACCTCCTGCGTTACCATAGTGTTAGGTATTATAATAGCTATCACTGCTGATAATCTGAGAGAACGGCAAGAAATAAATGAAGAACTAGATATAAAGAAAAATATATTATACGCTCTTGGATATAAACAGAATATTGATAACCCATGGACTAATAAAATAGTTGAGAGTTTATATAATAATAGTATAAATGAAATATACCTTGATCGTAAAGGAACGGTCTATAAAAAACAAGAAGATATCGAAAAGAATCCTCTTAAGATTTACCAGCGTATGGATAATGGTTTAATTACTGGCTATGCGATCCCCATAGAGGGTAAAGGATTGTGGGGTACAATGTATGGCTATTTTGCAATAGAGCCAGACGCGGTTACGGTGAAAGGTATAACATTTTATAGGCATAAAGAGACACCAGGCCTTGGAGGCGAGGTAGACAAGGATTGGTTTAAAAACAATTTTATTGGCAAGCGACTAGTTGATAATGATGGGAAATTAGTCAGTATAGAAGTAATTAAAGGGTTTGTCTCAGAAAAAGATCCGGAAGCCTATAGAAAAGTGGATGGTATATCAGGAGCGACCATTACCGGTAAAGGTGTTACAAACTTTTTAAAAAAAGATCTTGATAAGTATGAACCTTATTTTAAAAAAATTAGAATGTTGAATGAAATTGAGTCTCTTTAGCAGAAAAAATAAAAAAATAATTAAAGACCCTCTAATGGGAGAGAACCCGATCTCAATTCACATATTAGGGATATGTTCAGCGCTTGCAATTACAACAAAGATTGATACCGCTGTTGTAATGACGCTTGCAGTGGTTGCTGTACTTTCTATATCAAATACTGTGGTTGCTTTGCTAAGAAAACTTATACCAAATAAGGTAAGAATAATCATTCAAATGAGCGTTATTGCCTCCCTAGTGAGTATCACCGATGAGATACTAGCAGCCTATTACTATGATATGAGCAAGCTCCTCGGCGTTTTTTTAGGTCTGATCATTACAAACTGCATTGTTCTTGGAAGGTTAGAAGCATTTGCAATGCAAAACTCTCCTGGTAAAGCTTTTTTAGATGGCATGGGCAATGGATTAGGCTATGGTGCAATCTTAATAGCAGTCGCATTTTTTAGAGAGTTTTTTGGTTTTGGAAGCATTTATGGATACAATGTAATTAATGATAACCTATATTTTAGTGGTTACGAGAACAATGGACTGATGATACTGTCACCAGGCGCCTTTATTATTTTAGGTTTAATTGTTTGGGTGCATAGGTCATATACTAAAGTGGTAGACAAAGAGTAAACATGCAGCACTACATCAATATCATAATCAATAGTGTTTTTATTGAGAATATAGTTCTCGTTTATTTCTTAGGTATGTGTTCGTTCCTGTCAATATCAAAAAAAGTAGAAACCTCTATTGGTTTAGGCTTCGCTGTTATCTTTGTATTATCAATAACCGCACCCGCTAACTGGGCTCTCAACGAATATCTCCTTGCTGAAGGAGCTTTGGCTTGGGCAGGATTAGAAGATATTAATCTTGATTTTTTACAGTTTATTGTTTTTATATCTGTGATCGCTGCTATGGTTCAGCTTGTCGAAATGTTATTGGATAGGTTTTCTCCAGTTCTGTATTATAATCTTGGAATATTTCTTCCTTTAATCACCGTAAACTGTTCCATATTGGGCTGTTCTTTGTTTCTTGTTGAAAGGGAATATAATCTTGCAGAGGCAACCGTATATGGATTTGGATCTGGATTAGGTTTCTTCTTGGCAATTGTTTCTCTAGCAACAATCAGGAAAAGAATGAGATACTCTAATGTTCCTCCAACTCTAAGAGGGGTAGGTATGAGTATGCTTTTAACCGGTCTTATTTCTATGGCCTTTCTTGGTTTTTCTGGTATTAGTCTGTAGGAGTATTTGAAAAATATGGAATTTACAATTATCAGCACCTTGGTTTTTACAAGTATAATAGTTTTGCTGGTATTAATCCTTAATATTGCAGAAAAAAACTTACTTCCTCAGGGCGATGTCTCAATTTTAATTAATGATGAGCCTGATAAAGCAATCACGGTTGGAACCGGAGGCACATTGCTTGGCGCGTTAAGCGGACAAAATGTTTTTTTGCCATCTGCCTGTGGAGGCGGTGGCACATGTGCAATGTGTAAGTGTCAGATTTTTGAAGGAGGTGGTGATATTCTACCTACAGAAACGGGCCACATTAGTAGGCCAGAGGCTAAAGAAAACTGGCGACTTGCTTGCCAGGTAAAGGTAAAGCAAAATATGAAAATTCATGTTCCGGATGAGGTTTTTAGTGTCCGTAAGTGGGACTGTACGGTTAGGTCGAACATTGACGTTGCCACATTTATAAGAGAATTTGTAATCGATCTTCCCCCGGGAGAAAACTTAGACTTTAAAGCAGGTGGATATATTCAAATTGATATTCCTGAATATCACAATCTTGGTTTTAAGAATTTTGATATTGATAAAAAATATCACGAAGACTGGGATAAGTACAATATATGGGGGCTTGTAGCAAACAATGATGAGCCTGAATTTCGTGCATATTCTATGGCAAATCATCCGGCGGAGGGAAACAAGGTAATGTTAAATGTCCGTATTGCTACTCCACCTCCGGCTCTTTGGAACGATGTCCCTCCCGGCATTGCATCATCCTATATTTATAATTTGAAAGCTGATGATCCTGTTACTATATCTGGACCATATGGCGAATTTTTCATTAAAGACACAGATCGTGAGATGGTATATATTGGTGGAGGTGCAGGGATGGCTCCAATGCGTTCTCACTTGTTTCATCTTTTTCACACTCTAAAAACCGGTCGTAAGGTTTCATTCTGGTATGGAGCAAGATCATTGAGAGAAATGTTTTATGATGATGAGTTTAAAACAATAGCAGAGCAATTTCCCAACTTTAGTTATCATGTTGCTCTGTCTGAGCCATTGCCTGAAGATAATTGGACTGGTCCAACCGGTTTTATTCATCAGGTTACCCATGATAATTACCTTAGCAAGCATGAAGACCCAACGGAGATAGAATATTATATGTGTGGGCCCCCTCCAATGATCAAGGCTGTTGAAGATATGCTTGACAGTCTTGGTGTAGAAAAAGAAATGATTGCGTTTGATAGTTTTGGCTAATAGTCAGCTTAATAAATTAATGACTAGAGCCCAATTGATATTGGGCTTTTTGTTTTTATTTACATCGTGCGATAGATATTATAATAGTTATATTATTTCTGGTGCGACAATGGGGACGACTTACTCGGTCAAGCTAGTTTTTAATAATACGAAATACGAAATGAATATGATTAATAATTCTATAGACTCAATCTTGATTAATCTTAATCAACAGATGTCTACGTGGATTGAGAATAGTGAGATTTCCTTATTTAATAAAAGTTTGTTTGTTACGCCTTATAAAATATCAGATGATTTTTATTATGTTCTACAGCAAGGTAAAATTATTAATCAGAAAACTGATGGCGCATTTGACTATACGATATACCCAATTGCAGATCTTTGGGGTTTTGGACCTAACTCAGATAATGATAAAACCAATCCAGGAAATTCTGACATAGATAAAGTTTTAACCTATGTTGGTACAGATAAGATTAAACTAGAATATCCATATATTAAAAAGCTTCATCCTAAAATCAAGTTAGATCTCAATGCAATCGCCAAAGGGTATGCCGTGGACAAAATACACGATTGGTTAGAGTCTAGGGGATTTTCTAACATATATGTTGAAATTGGTGGGGAGATTAAATGCAGCGGAGAAAATATACGTAGGGAAATCTGGAGAGTTGGTATTGATATGCCAATCAAATCATCTGTTCCTGGCCAGGAATTATACACAACTTTGCAATTAGAAAACAAAGCAATGGCAACTTCTGGAAGTTATAGAAATTATAGAGTCCAAGATGGTCAAACAATAAATCACACTATAGATCCAGCCTCAGGTTTTCCTAAAGAAACAAATATTGTTTCTGTTAGTGTTAAATCAGATAATTGTCTTAATGCAGACGCGTGGGCAACTGCGTTAATGGTTTTATCATATGAAGATGGGATAAAAAAAGTAGAGCAGGATAATACTATCGAGGCTCTATGGGTTATTTTAAATATTGGTAATAGTTTTGAGCACTACAGTTCAAGCGGTTTTTTTAAATAGAGACTAATTAGGTAGCTTCAAGCGTCTCACACTTTTGTGGGTCACCACCACATATTGTGCAGTCTCCATCTGCGCCAATTCCTCCACAACTTCCCTGGATAGGCTTATTATCAAATATTACACCTATTGACAGCCCTAGAATCGCTAAGCCAAAAATAATTATTGATAAATATACTGTCATAGTATCCTAATTTACGATAGTATCACTATTACTTATCATAAAGAAAATTGTGTAACTTTAATGTTCGTTATAATTGTCGAACAAAGGTGTATTTAATGCAAAGAAAATTAATTATAGTTTTATCTTTTTTATTGCCGGTTCTATGCCTAGGTGCTGGCGGCGACCATGTTTCTGGTTTTCATTTAGATGGCAGTATAGAAAATATGGGTATTATCTGGGTAGTGCCATTTGCAGGCATATTGCTGTCTATTGCAATCTTCCCCTTGGTTCTGCCAGAATTTTGGCACCATAATTTTGGGAAGGTGTCACTATTCTGGGCCTCTATTTTGATAATTCCTTTTCTAATCAAAGAAGGCGTCTCTATTACCCTGTATGAGCTTCTGCATGTTGGGTTATTAGAATATATTCCATTTATTATTTTATTGCTTGCTCTGTTTACTATTTCAGGAGGAGTAAGGCTTACAGGAACATTAGTAGGTACCCCCATAGTTAACCTGCTTATTATTCTAATTGGTACCCTGCTAGCAAGCTGGATGGGAACGACTGGTGCTGCTATGCTTTTGATTAGGCCGTTAATCAATGCAAATAAACATAGAAAAAATAAGGTTCACATTATTGTCTTTTTCATATTTCTTGTTGCAAATATTGGAGGCTCACTAACTCCGCTTGGCGACCCTCCATTATTTTTAGGGTTCTTGAAAGGAGTTGACTTTTTTTGGACAACCAGTGCAATGCTAATTCCAATGTTATTTATGGTTGTGTCACTGCTTATTATTTTTTATTTCCTAGATTCATATTATCTAAAAAAAGAAAACATAAATATTCAGCCAAGCGATGAAAAAACAAAACTCGGAGTAGAGGGTGTATTTAACCTCGGCCTTATACTAGGTGTTATTGGGGCTGTCTTAGTCAGCGGTTTTTGGAAGCCACATATTAGTCTTGAAGTATATCATGGTGTTCACCTAGAGCTACAAAATATAGCTCGAGATTTATTATTATTAGGATTAGCATATACAAGCTGGACATACACGCCGCAGCAGATTAGAAAAGATAATGAATACACATGGTTTCCAATCATTGAGGTTGCAAAACTATTCGCAGGAATTTTTATAACAATTATCCCTGCGATTGCAATATTAAAAGCAGGAACTAATGGTGCACTTGCAGGTATAATTAGCTCAGTCTCTAATGAAAGTGATCCAATCAATATGATGTATTTTTGGTATACGGGTATATTATCAAGCTTCTTGGATAATGCTCCAACCTATTTGGTATTTTTTAATACCGCAGGAGGTGATCCTATTGTTTTAATGGGTGAAATGAAAAATACCCTTTTGGCAATCTCTATGGGTGCAGTTTTTATGGGAGCAAATACTTATATTGGAAATGCTCCAAATTTTATGGTAAAGTCTATATCTGAGTCTTCAGGAATAGAGATGCCAAGTTTTTTTGGTTTCTTTTTTAAATGGGCGATACCTATCCTAATGCCACTATTTATAATTGTAAGCTGGTTATTTTTCGGATGAGAATAACTAAAGTAACAACCAAGACTGGAGATAAAGGAGAAACTAGCCTGGGGACAGGCGAGAGAGTAAGAAAAGATCATCCTCGAGTTAATGCACTTGGAGACTTAGATTATTTAAACTCTGTTATTGGTTGGACTGTTGGCTCTTTTTCTGATAGTCAGATAGTTCGGGAGTTAAAAAAAATTCAGCAAGATATTTTTAATATTAGTGGCGATATATCTTTACCAGGTAGTGAGTCTGTATTATTAAATAAAGAGCGTATAAAAGATATAGAAGATCAAATTGATATCATTACTAATAAGCTTCCGCCTCTTAAAGAATTTATTTTACCAGGCGGGAGCGAGCTTATTTCAAGACTGCATATCGCTAGAACCAGTTGCCGGAATGCAGAGCGGTCTCTGATCTCTATGTACGGCAATGATAACCTTAATCAGTTACATGCGAAGTACATGAACCGTCTTTCTGATTATTTGTTTTTATTAGCGCGATTAGTAAAGCATAATGAAGGCTCGAAAGAAGAACACTGGGACCTTGAAAAATGAACTATAATAATACATATATTGACTGGGGTAAAGTGGATGAAATTATATCCTCAGCAAATAAAATTTTTCTTACTACACATGAAAACCCTGATGGTGATGGTCTAGGATCAGAGGTAGCACTGTATCACCATCTTAATGAAATAGGGAAAGAAGTAAAAATTATTAATTGTTCAACCACTCCAGATATGTATGACTTTTTAAATACGAATAATTGCATCGAGACATATGATGAAAATAAACATTCAGAGTGGGTAAAAAATGCCGACCTTGCTATCGTTTTTGATGTTGGTGATTTTGAACGAACCCGCTCGTTAAAAAATGTCATAGATAGTAATGATATCCCAGTGATGAACATTGATCACCACCCTCATCCTGATAACCATGGCTTTTCCTATAATATAGTTGATATAAAGTCAGCAGCCACGGGTTGTATGGTACGTAGTTATTTAAAAGAAGCTAGAGATAAGCCTCTCACAAAAGAAATTTGTGAGGGTATTTATGTGGCTGTTATGACTGACACAGGGTGCTTTAGATATAGCAATACAGATACATACTGTCACTCAATAGCCATAGAATGTTTAGATAAGGGGGTAAACACAAACTTTATTTATCAGAAAATCTATGAAAACAGTTCAAAAACACGTGTCAGCGTTTTAGGCGAAATGATCTCTAATATTGGTTATGATTTAGATGGAGAATTCGCATGGTCGGTTGTGACCAATAATATGATGGATAAATATCATGCTACCAAAAATGATTTAGAGGGTTTTTCAGATTTCATACGTTCTATAAGAGGAGTAGAAGTCGCTTTAATTATCTACGAGGTAGACTTGAGTTCCTGTAGAATAAATTTCCGTTCTAAAGGAGAGTATACCGTTAACAATATTGCAAAATCATTTGGCGGAGGTGGTCATGCATTTGCTTCAGGCGCCGTGATTAATAAGTCACTTGATGAGGCAAAAGAGATGATCATTAATACTACAAAAAATATGATTCTAGAGCAGAGAAAAAATTAAAAATGAAGATATTGGTTGCAAAAGATGCTGGATATTGTTTTGGAGTTCGGGATGCGGTTAATCTTGCTCACAAAAGTGGTCAAGAGTATGAAGCGGTTTATATGCTTGGTGATATTGTTCACAATGAGAATGTTGTAGATGACCTAAGTAAGTCTGGATCCATTGTTGTAAATAGCTTGGATGAAATCCCTCAAGATAAGCCGGTTTTGTTTCGAGCGCATGGAACAGATCCAAAGATCTGGAAAGATGCTCAAAAGAAAAAATTAAATGTTATTGATGCAACATGTCCTTTAGTTACAGAAATTCATGAGGAAATAAAGATTTTAGAATCTGAAAATAGAAAAACAATCATTATTGGTGATCATAACCATGATGAGGTTGTGGGTATCGCTGCTCAAGTAACAGACCCAATCATAATTTCAAATGTAGAAGAAGCACGTTCACTTAAAAAAATGAAGAGAGCTGGAGTAGTTAGTCAGTCCACCCAAATGATAGAAAATGTTCAAGAAATTATGAATGTATTAATGGAAAAAGTGTTTGACCTTAGGTTTGTAAATACCATTTGCTTTCCAACTCGCAGGAATCATGAACAGATTAAAGAACTGGCAGAAATATGTGATTTAATGATTGTTATCGGCTCATTTACTAGTGCTAACTCAAAAAGGTTAACGAAGTTGTCTTTGGAACGAAATAGGAATTCATATCAGGTAATGGATGAAAATGATATTGATGAATCTTGGTTTAATAATATTGAGAGTATAGGCATCTCAGCCGGTGCTTCTACTCCAGATAATATAATTGCGCAGGTCATTAAAAAAGTAAAAAAGATTTCAAGAATTAATAAAAAGGAAGAAATATATGAGCAGCAGTCCCTTTGACGTGAAGGTTGGTTTGGCAGAGATGTTAAAAGGCGGGGTGATTATGGATGTTACCAACCATGAGCAGGCAATAATAGCTGAGAAAGCAGGAGCATGCGCTGTAATGGCCCTTGAGAGGATACCATCAGACATACGTAAAGATGGTGGCATATCAAGAATGAGTGATCCGGAGATGATCAAAGAAATACAAAAGTCAGTTTCTATTCCAGTTATGGCTAAATGTAGGATAGGACACTTTGCAGAAGCTCAAGTACTTGAAGCTTTAGAAATTGATTTTATAGATGAGAGTGAGGTACTAACACCTGCGGATGAACACAATCATGTATGGAAACATGATTTTAAAGTACCATTTGTATGTGGATGTAGGAATCTTGGAGAGGCACTAAGGAGAATTGCTGAAGGTGCAGCTTTGATTAGGACAAAAGGAGAAGCCGGCAGTGGTAATATTGTAGAGGCCGTGCGACATATGAGAACTGTTGTAAATGATATCAAGAGATTAACTACTCTGAAGCATGATCAATTGGTTGCTGAATCAAAGAATATGGGAGCACCATTGGACTTAGTTATCCAGGTATCAGAAACTGGTAACTTACCAGTCCCTAATTTTGCTGCAGGAGGTATCGCGACTCCAGCTGATGCTTCCTTAATGATGCAGCTTGGTGCAGAAACTGTGTTTGTTGGCTCAGGGATCTTTAAAAGTGAAGACCCTGAGGCAAGAGCAAAGGCAGTTGTAGAGGCAACCACGCACTACCAAGATCCTGAAAAAGTATTAGAGGCAAGTACAGGATTAAAGTCTGCTATGAAAGGACTAGATATGTCTGAGATTCCTGAGGATGAACGTTTACAGGAGCGTGGTTGGTGACAAATATAGGTGTTCTTGAATTGCAAGGTAATTATGCGCTACATCATAAGATATTCTCTGATTTAGGAATCAACTCAAGAGGAGTAAAACTTCCTAAAGATCTTGATAATGTGGATGGATTGGTTATTCCAGGCGGAGAGTCTACGACGATGTCTCTATTATTAGATACGTTTAGACTGAGAAAACCAATACTAGATTTTGCAAAGGAAAATCCTATAATGGGCACCTGTGCGGGTTTAATCATGATGGCAAAGAAAATTGAGAACGAGTCTAAAGTAAAACCACTTGAGATACTTGATGTGACTGTAAATAGAAACGCTTATGGAAGACAAATAATGTCAAAAAAAGAACCAATAAGTATGGAATTAAATAACGAATCAATATCTTTCAATGCTACATTAATACGAGCACCTAAAATTACTGGTTTAAGCGAAAATGTCAGGGTTCTTACAATGATCAAAGATTATCCTGCAATTGTACTCCAGGGGAAGCATCTTGGCATGTCTTTTCATCCTGAGTTAGATGGCATCACTATTTTTCATGAGATCTTATATAACCCTTCTAGTAAATTTTATTGGACCAACCTAAATAAAGTTGATGCGGCTTAGATATCTAAACCAAATAAAATCGCCTAAAGATGTAAAGGAATTAGACAATAAGGCTTTACATAGGCTTTGTGAAGAGTTGCGCTTTCACATAGTGAACACCATCACTGAAATCGGAGGCCATTTAGCTCCTACATTAGGTGTTATAGAGCTTACTACCGCACTACATTATATTTATAATACCCCAAAAGATAAACTCATCTGGGATGTAGGTCATCAGGCTTATGCGCACAAACTTTTGACTGGTCGTTTTGATGAGTTTCCAAGTATTAGGCAGTATGGTGGATTAAGCGGATTTCTTAAACGGAAAGAGAGTGAGTATGATGTTTTTGGTGCTGGACATGCTTCTACTGCGATATCTGCAGCTCTTGGAGTCTCTGAAGCCAGGTTTCAAAACAAGGATAATTATCGTGTCGCTGCCATTATTGGCGATGGAGCGATGACTGGAGGCTTAGCGTTTGAGGCCATTAATAATGCCGGACATCTTGGTAGACAACTTACAGTAATATTGAATGATAACGAGATGTCTATCAGTCCCAATGTTGGAGCAATAAGCAAGTATTTCACTAGATTAATTTCCAATCCTACGTATAACAAACTTAAAACAGAAGCTTGGGGAATAACTAAAAAGCTACCACTTGCTAGAGGTACTATTCAGTCTTTCTTAAGCAGATTAGATAAAAGTATAAAAAATATTATTGTTCCAGGAATGCTTTTTGAAGAAATGGGATTTCGTTATTTTGGACCAATAGATGGTCATGATTTAGATGAATTATTGAAAACATTAGAGACAATAAAAGATATTGATAGACCTGTTTTACTTCATGTTATCACGAAAAAAGGAAAGGGTATGTCTGTAGCTGAGGATGATCCAGTAAAGTATCATGGTGTTAAAGCAAATGGAAGTCTTAAAAAAGATAAAAATGAAATAGTAGTCCCCTCTTTTCAAGACGTTTTTGGTCATTTATCATGTGAAATAGCAGAGAACAGAAAAGATGTAGTGTGCATTACTGCTGCAATGCGTGAGGGGACGGGGTTAGTTCCCTTTGAAAAAAAATTCGCAGATAGATATTATGATGTTGGTATTGCTGAGGGTCATGCTGTAACCTTTTCTGCAGGACTAGCGACCCAAGGAATTCGTCCTATTGTTGCAGTTTACTCTTCGTTTTTACAAAGAGCTTTTGATCATATTGTTCATGATGTATCGATTCAAGACTTGCCAGTAATATTTTGTATGGATCGCTCTGGTATAGCAGGTGAAGATGGACCAACTCACCATGGATCTTTAGATATTGCTTACTTCCGTTGTATCCAGGGTATGGTCTTAGCTGCACCAAAAAATGGGAATGAGTTTAGGCACCTTCTATACACTGCTCTCAATCATAGTGGTCCATTTGGCATAAGATATCCCAAATATAGTTCTGTAGAGTTTGACAAAAATGGTCAGGCAAAACTCTTGCCCATTGGTTCTTGGGAAGTAGAAAAAAAAGGAGAAGATGTAGTATTGCTTGCTGTTGGGCCTATGGTCTATAATGCTCTTTCTGTTGCATCAGATTTAGAAGAGGAAGGATTATCTTGTGAGGTAGTGAACTGTAGGTTTATAAAACCTATGGACAGAGCTTATTTAGAGTCAATTATTATCCGAGGATTTAATAAAGTGCTCACAATTGAAGAGGGAGTGATTCATGGTGGTTTCGGAGATGGCGTATGTTCTTTCTTATTGGAAAATGGTTATAAAGGGGAAATGAAACGACTTGGACTACCAGATTCTTATGTAGAACATGGTGGCAGGGCCCAAATATTAAACGACTTATCATTAGATAATTCGGGGATAAAAAATATGGTGAAAAATCTAGTTTCCACGATTGAAAATTTTTCAGAATAATAATTTAGTATGGGTCAAGAAGTTGATAATCATTTAGAATCTAGTTGGAACGATTCTATGAAGAATTCAAAATCTAGAGATGCAGATTTTGATACATTAAGTGGACACCATTTAGACTTATGTTATTTCCCTAATATAATTGATAATAACTATAAAAATAATTTGGGTTTTCCTGGTCAATATCCTTATACCCGAGGTATACACCCGAATTTGTATCGTGGAAGATTATGGACAATGCGTCAGTTTGCTGGATATGGTACTCCAGAAGAGACAAACAGAAGATTTAAGCTTTTACTAAATAAAGGGCAAACCGGACTATCCGTTGCATATGATATGCCCACATTGATGGGATATGATCCTGGTCATTCTCTATCTATTGGAGAGGTTGGAAAGTGTGGCGTAAATGTTTTTCATATGGGTGATATGGAGACATTGTTTAAAGATATTGATTTGGGGAAGGTATCAGTTTCGCAAACAATAAATGGTCCAGCCATTATCCTATTAGCATTTTATATTGCCGTTGCGGAACAAAAAGGCGTGAGTGCTAGCAATTTAAAAGGTACACTGCAGAATGATATACTAAAGGAGTTTATTGCCCAAAAAGAGTGGATATTCCCTCCTAAACCTTCAATGAAACTAATTACAGATATGTTAACCTATTGTACAGAAAAGATGCCGCTATATAATACTATTTCAGTAAGCGGGTATCATATTAGGGAGGCAGGATCTACAGCGGTTCAAGAGCTTGCGTTTACACTTGCTGATGGATTTACTTATCTAGAGCATGGTATCCGCGCAGGTTTGGATATTGATAGTTTTGCACCGAGGATATCTTTCTTTTTTAATTCTCATTTGGATTTTTTTGAAGAAATAGCAAAGTATCGTGCTGCCAGAAGGATATGGGCCAGAAGATTAAAAGAGAAATACGGAGCGAAAAATGAAAGATCAATGATGTTGAGATTTCATACTCAGACTGCAGGCTGCAGTCTAACCGCGCAACAGCCAGAGATAAATATAGCAAGAACTAGCTTTCAGGCTATGGCCGCTGTTTTAGGGGGGACACAAAGCTTACACACAAATTCTATGGACGAAACTATAGCACTTCCATCTGAAAAAGCTGCTGAGATAGCATTAAGGACTCAACAGCTCATTGCATATGAAACAGGTGTAACTAATGTAGTTGATCCTTTAGGCGGATCTTGGTTTCTAGAAAAACTTACAGATGAAATGGAAGAAAAAACGGAAGAATATTTTTCAGAGATTGATGATTTAGGAGGTGTTATACAAGCAATAGAACAGGGATATCAGCAAAGAGAAATCTCTAAGTCTGCTTCTATTTATCAGGATAAGATTGATAACAATAAAAGGGTTGTTGTAGGTGTAAATAAGTTTATTAACGATGAAAAAGAAATTGATATACCAATCTTAGAGATAGATACTCGTGCAGAACAGAGTCAAATGGAAAAATTAGACCAATTAATAAAAAATAGAGACCGACAACAAGTGAAAAATTCTTTAAAACAAATAATAGAAACCTGTCAATCTGGGGATAATTTAATGCCCGTTATAATTAATGCTGCCAAATCATATTGCACGCTTGGGGAAATTGTTGATGCTATGAAAACTGAATTTGGTGAATGGCAGGAAAACTCAGTGTTTTAAATAAAGAAAAAATTATATAAAAGAATAGGAAAATATTAATGGAAAGAAAAATTGTTCATGTGGTTGGTACAGGTACTATTGGTGAACCACTTATTGGGTTATTGTGCGACTATCAAGACAAATTAGGAATAGATGAGATCACCTTTCATAAAAACTCTGCTTTAAAGCACGATAGATCAAAAGTTATTGATTTGCTTCATCGCGGAGCGAGGTTAGCCGTTGATAAAGAGAAAATAAGTCAATTCAAAAAACTTAAAATAGATTCTGATTTAGAGACTGAAGATGCAATTCAAAGAGCTGCTGTCGTTATTGACTGTACCCCAAAAGGTATTGGTCATGATAATAAAGTAAAATATTATCAAAAATTTTCAGATTCTGTTAAAGGGTTTTTAGCACAAGGCAGCGAGGATGGATTTGGTAAAAAATATGCGAGAGGTATAAATGATAATATATTATCCTCAGAAGATAAATTTATCCAAATAGTAAGTTGTAATACGCATAATATTTCCTGCATAACAAAAACTATAGCATTAAATAATGATGATAATCTAAAAAGTGGAAATTTTTTATGTATTAGACGAGCTAATGATTTAAGTCAAGAAAATGATTTTATCCCAGCTCCGAAAGTTGGTATACATGATGATGAAAAGTATGGAACACACCATGCAAGAGACGCATCAGACCTATTTAATACTCTTGGTTTAGACTTAAACTTATTCTCATCTGCAATGAAAGTTAATAGCCAATACATGCATATTCTTTGGTTTAGATTAATATTAAAAGAATCAATTCATATGGATGATCTAAAAAATAGATTAATAGAAAATCCATTAGTTGCTATGACTAGAAAAGACATGACCAGCTCAGTTTTTTCTTTTGGAAGGGACCACGGCCACTATGGAAGAATATTAAATCAGACAGTTATTGTAGAACAATCTTTACATATACGGAATGGTAATGAAATATCTGGATTTTGCTTCACACCACAAGACGGCAACTCAATCTTAAGTAGTATTGCAGCAACTGAATGGTTTCTCTATCCGCATTCTTATGAAGACAAGATTCAGTGTCTATCTAATTTATTTTTTAACATTATATAGAGTTTATACTATAATAAAGATTAGTAGTGAAGAATAATTATATACCAGATCCTAAAATGATGGATGATGCTATGATTGATAATATTTTTAGTCATTTTGATAAAGTTTTACAGAAAAAGAAAAATGACAAATTTTTATTATCACTATCAGGAGGAAGTGATTCAGTTCTATTATTATATATATTAATTAAATATTTAAAATTTGATAAGGAAAGAATAATTATTTGTCACGTGAATCATCATTTGCGTAATAATAGTGATATTGATGAAAGTTTTGTTTCCATACTTGGAAGTAAATTGAATATTGAAACACACATAAGGCATTTAAATCCTAAAATGATGCCAAGGGGGGAGAGTGTTGAATCTTGGGCTCGTAATGGTAGATATGATTTGTTAGAAAAAATTAAAATCGATACTAAAGCGGATTGGATAATTACAGCACACCATGCGAATGACCAAGCCGAGACTATTTTAATGAATATTTCCGAAAAGACAGGGTTATTTGGATTAGGAGGAATGAAAGTAATAAATAATAATATTATTAGACCTTTGCTACCATTCTCTAAAGCTTATTTGATGAAAATAGTGAAAAAGTATTCTATCCCATATGTGGAAGACTCAACCAATAGCAATAATAATCATAAACGTAATTTTATAAGAAATATTGTTATAGCGCCATGGCTTGCCAAAGATACTGATTTAATTGAAGCCATAACAAAAACCGCCAATAATTTCCAGGATTGGCAAAATAGCATATTGTATTTTATTAATGATTTTATTGCTAAAAATGTAATCTCAGATATTAACGGTAATCTCTTTATTGAAAAAATTGAATTGAAAAAATTGCCTGTTTTAGCAAGGCTATGTGTTTTTCAGGTATTAACAAATTCTATTGGTCTACTTCGCAAATCTGATGTTGAACATATAATAAGATTCTTCCAAAAAGATAGTATCGGAAATATTTGTAGTACAAAATATGGCTATGTATTGCTCAATGATCGTAAGCACGTAATTGTAAAAAAGAAAGAACCAAAAGAAACAAGCCAACTAGAATTGAAAATTGGAGAAAAATGCAATTTTTGTGGTTATGATTACAAAATAAATAATTGTGCTGATAACATATTTTTTTCTAAAGATCCTAATGATGAATTACTTGATCTAAGTTCAATAGAAAATAAAAAATTAGTACTAAGGCTTTGGCAGCCAGGCGATAAGTTCAGGCCACTAGGAATGAATGGAAATCAGAAAATAAGTGATTATTTAATTAATAATAAGGTCAATATATTTGATAAGGATCAGCAGGCTGTCCTCACTGCTGATGACCAAATTATCTGGGTTTGTGGCCATAGAATTGACGATTCAGTAAGAATAAGTGATAGGACAAAAAATATTATTAGGATTAAAAGAAAATACAATAGAGTATAATGACGAAATTAAATACAGAATTAAGTATGTATCTTTCAAAAGATGATATAAATAATAGATTAAAAGAAATGGCTAATCAATTATCAGAAAAATATTGTGATGTATGCCCTGTAATCATTGGAATTTTAAATGGAAGTTTTGTGTTTATGGCAGATCTAATAAGAAAGATAGATTTTGAATGTGAAATTGATTTTATGAAAGTAAATAGTTATGTCGGCAAAGAGACCTCAGGTGAAATACAATTAGAAAAAGATATTAACATAAATATCGAAGATAGAAGAGTGATTATAGTCGAAGATATTATTGACTCAGGATTGACAATGGATTATTTACATAAACATATTTCTGCTTATAACCCTAAGGATATAACTATCGTGACACTTTTATCAAAAAATAATAACTATACACTAAATTTTAATATAGATATTGTAGGGTTTGAAATTACTTCAGAATTTGTTGTAGGATATGGGCTGGACTTAGATCAGAGATTTAGGCAATTAGATTCATTATATACGCTAGAGCCAAACATGTTGGCATAAAGGAGAATCATGGACAGTAGAAAAAAATCTTCAGATAACAAAAATAGTAAGAATGATAATAAACAAGATTTTCAATGGAAAAGAGCTGGAAAGACTAGTTTTATCTGGATCATTATCATATTAGTAACTGTTTATTTTTCAAGTATCTTATCTGAAAGTAGAAATAATGAAGTTGAAATAGATTATACAGAGTATAAACATTATTTAAATGATGGTCTCATACAAAAAGCTGTTATTATTAATAAAACATTCCATGGCGAGTTTAAGTCACCGCAAACCATAGATACACCATTAGGTGTTAGAGATGATATAGAAAAGTTTAGGCTGACAATTCCATTTATTGATAGAGAAGTAACAGAACAGTGGGACTCTGCCGGACTAGATTATAGTTTCCAAGAAAAAAGTATAGACTGGACGGGATATTTCTTAAACATGTTACCATGGATATTGCTTATAGGTTTTTGGTTTTTTATGCTTAGACGTATGCAAGGTGGTGCAGGTGGAATGGGAGGTATTTTCAAATTTGGAAAAAGCAGAGCTTCTCTATGGACGTCTGATCAACCAAGAGTTACATTTAAAGATGTTGCAGGTTGTGATGAAGCAAAAGAAGAATTAAGCGAGGTTATTGATTATTTAAAAAGTCCAAAAAGATTTCAAAAATTAGGCGCAAAAGTTCCTAAAGGTGCCTTGTTAGTTGGGCAGCCAGGGACAGGTAAAACCTTATTGGCAAGAGCAATTGCAGGCGAGGCTGGTGTACCATTCTATAGTCTTAGTGGTGCTGATTTTGTAGAAATGTTTGTTGGTGTAGGGGCATCAAGAGTTCGAGACTTATTTGAACAAGCAAAAAAAAGTACTCCTTGTATAATATTTATTGATGAATTGGATGCTGTTGGGAGGCAAAGAGGTGCTGGTATAGGTGGTGGTCATGATGAGAGAGAACAAACTCTAAATGCTTTGTTAGTAGAAATGGATGGGTTTGATAATAATCAAAATATTATTGTAATAGCTGCTACAAATAGACCAGATGTATTAGATGCTGCTCTGCTAAGACCGGGTAGGTTTGATCGTCAGATAATTGTTGATGTCCCAGATATTAAAGGAAGGCTTGGTATATTACAAGTTCATACAAAAAAAGTTGTCATTAATAAAAGAAAAGTTGATCTAAAATCTTTAGCCAAAGGGACCCCAGGCATGGTTGGCGCAGATTTAGCTAATATTGTAAATGAGGCAGCATTACTTGCAGCTAGAAATAAAAAACGATCTATAGATATGGATGACTTTGAGGAGGCAAAAGATAAGGTAATGATGGGGGTTCAAAGAAAAAGTATGGTACTTACAGATGAGGAAAAAGAGACCACAGCCTACCATGAAGCAGGACACGCTATAGTGGCAATTAGAACTGAAGGAGCTGATCCAGTACACAAAGTAACTATTATTCCTAGAGGTAGAGCTCTAGGGGTTACTATGCAACTGCCAATGGATGATAAACATGGGTACTCAAAGCCATACGTTGAAGGGAGATTAGCTATTTTAATGGGAGGTAGGGCAGCAGAGATGCTTATTTTTGATAAAATGACCACAGGCGCAGGAAATGATATCGAACAAGCAACTCAAATAGCAAGGAAGATGGTTACCGAATGGGGTATGAGTAATTTGCTTGGTCCTATGACTTTTGGAAAGAAAAATGAAGAGATATTTCTTGGTAGGGAGATTCAGTCTCATAGAGACTATAGTGAGGTTACAGCCAGGATGATTGATGAAGAAATATCAAAAATAATAAGAAATGCTCAACGAATTTCAGAAAATATTCTCAATGACAATAAAGATCTTTTGCATAATATGGCAAAATCATTATTGAAGTTTGAGACAATAGATGCTAAAGATATAAAGAAAATCATTGATGGTAAAAAAATCATTAGAAGGTCAAATAGAAAAAATTTGAAGAACGGAAGAACAAAATTAAAAGCCAAGACATCTAGAGAGAAATCTAAACCATTAAAATCTAATGGTCGATTATAGATCTCAATTGAATAATATATAAAATTAAAAAAATCATCAGAGGCCTATATAAATATAAATCATTTTAAAGAATGGGTAAATCATCGTCCGAATGTATTGATTATGGGTATACTCAATGTCACACCAGACTCATTTAGTGATGGCGGTAAATATGTTGATGCTAAAATTGCTACAGATCATGCCCTAGAGATGGTAGATAATGGAGCAGATATTATTGATGTAGGGGGTGAGTCAACAAGACCAGGATCAGAACCTGTTTCTGAGAGTGATGAATGTAATAGAATCATACCTGTTATTGAATCGATTAAAAAAAATAATAGTGAGATTTTAATCTCAGTTGATACTTATAAATCATATGTTGCAAAAAGGGCCGTTGATGCTGGTGCAGATTTAGTTAATGATATAAGCGGCTTAACATTTGATCCAAATATGTTATCATATTTATCAGGCAAAGGGATACCAGTAATTCTCATGCATATCAATGGAAGACCAAAGACTATGCAAAATAATCCTGTATATGATGATTTAATTAAAGATATAAGTAAATTTTTTCATAAACAGTGTAATATTGCTAGGGAAAATGGTATAAAAAAAAATCATATTATTTTAGATCCTGGAATTGGATTTGGAAAATCTTTTGAAGATAATTTTTCGATAATAAGAAGGTTGAATGACATTTGTGATCTAGGATATCCTGTTATGATAGGCCCAAGCAGAAAGGCTTTTATTGGTAACTCTCTTAGTCTACCTACAAATGAACGAATAGAAGGTACTTTAGCAACAGTAGTGGCTGGAATTATGAATGGCGCGAAAATTGTTAGAGTTCATGATGTAAAAGAAGTTAATAGAGCGGTTAAGATTACTGAGAAAATTTTAGCATCAGCATGATAGAACTATTCAAAATAGGATTCATAAAAGTATCTCTAATTGATATAATTGATATACTCCTTGTTACTTGGATCTTTTATAAAGTATACCAATATTTTAAAGAAACACGTGCTGGACAAATGTTAATTGGGTTAATAATATTGCTGATTGCGTCTTTCCTGTTTAATGCGTTTGGTATCAGTGCAACCTCATGGTTAATTAACCAGTTTCAAACAATCTGGGTTGTAGCTTTTGTGATATTATTTCAACCAGAAATCAGAAGACTTCTGATTTATGTTGGTCAAACTAGATTTTTCCGTACGATATTTAGAGTTGGTACAAGCCGTTCGCTTGAGGCAATTGTCGACGCATCATTACAACTAAGTAAGAAGAAATATGGTGCCTTAATAGTTGTACAAAGAGAAACCGGACTACGTATTTATAAAGAGTCCGGAACACCAATAAAAGGAGAGGTTACTTCTGCATTATTATTATCCATTTTTCATCCTGAATCTCCATTACATGATGGAGCGATAATACTGCAAAATACGTTAGTAGAAGCAGCCGGATGTATATTACCTCTTACGGATAGTGATATGATTACACCTAACATGGGTACTAGGCATAGAGCTGCATTAGGACTCACTGAAGAATCGGACGCAATTGTTATCGTAGTATCTGAGGAGCGTGGTGCAATTGCCGCTGCTGAGAACGGAAGGTTCGTAAAGTTGGATATGGATGAAATGGATTTAAGACGTTTTCTTAACGAAAGATTATTTATATCCTCAGGTGATTAAATAATGCCACGAATTAATTTATCCTGATATATTAAATTACAATATGGAAATATTCGAAATAAAAGAACTTTTTATTCAGGCTAGTCATAAGTATTCCGTGCTTAGGGGGTATCTTTGATATTGATTTATTAAATAAGAAATTAAATGGTCTAAAGGAAAAATCTACAGACCCAATTTTCTGGAACGATAATAAGAAAGCTTCAGCTATACTAAAAAATATATCCAGGATAGAAAAAGAGATAAAACTTTGGAATGATATTGAAGAAAAGCACAGTGATGTAGAGATTCTTTTTGAATTTCATACTGAAGGTGAAATTTCAAAAGATGACATATATAACGAGGTAAATCAATATAAAAACATTATAGAAGAATTGGAACTAAGGATGATACTTGGTAAAGAAGAAGATATACAAGATGCGATTCTCACAATTCATCCAGGTGCAGGCGGGATAGAAAGCCAAGACTGGGTTCAGATGCTTTATAGAATGTATGGTCGTTGGGCAGAAAAAAAAGGATTTAATATTTCGCTAATTGATTTCCAAGCTGGTGACGAAGCTGGAATTAAAGATGTGACTTTTGAAATAAAGGGTGACTATGCATATGGTTTAGCCAAAGCAGAATTTGGTGTTCACAGGATGGTTAGAATTTCTCCATTTGATTCTAATAGTAGGCGGCATACTTCTTTCGCTTCAGTATATGTTTATCCATCTATTGATGAGACAATCCAAATAGATATTAACCCTAATGATCTTAGAATTGATACATACAGGGCGAGTGGTGCAGGCGGACAGCACGTAAATAAAACTGATTCAGCAGTAAGAATTACTCACATTCCTACTGGAATAGTCGCTCAATGTCAAAATGAAAGGTCACAGCATAAAAATAAAAATCAAGCGATGAAATTATTAAAAGCTCGTCTTTATCAGTTAGAGATAGATAAAGAAAAAGAAAAACAAAAAAACCTAGAGGATCAAAAAAAAGATATAGCATGGGGTAGTCAAATTCGTTCTTATGTTTTTCACCCTTACAACCTTGTTAAAGACCATCGTACCAAGCAGGAATCAGGAAATATACAAAGCGTAATGGATGGAGATTTAGATAATTTTATTAGATCTTTTTTATTATCAGAAATTCCACAAAAATCTTTAAATATTTAAAGGATGTAAAATGTCTGAAGAAAACAAAAGTTTAAAACAAATAATAAATCATAGGATAGATAAGTTAAACAAATTAAAGCATATGGGCTTTGAACCGTTTCCTCATAATTACGCTCCAACACATAAAAGTGTAGAAATAATAAATAATTATAAAAAATTAGATAAAAAAGATGTTTGTATATCTGGAAGAATAATGGCCCTAAGAAAAATGGGTAAGGCATCTTTTATACAAGTGATGGATGACTCAGGTCAAATTCAGGTTTTTATTAAAAAAGATAATGTTGGTGAAAATGTATATGAGGCTTTCAAGCTTATGGATATCGGAGATTTTATAGGTATTAGTGGATATGTTTTTAAGACAAAAACAGGAGAGATATCAATACACACTGAGAAATTTGTTGTTTTATCTAAAAGTATTAGGCCTCTTCCAATTGTTAAAGAAAAAGAAGGTGAAGTCTATGATGCTTTTAAGGATAAAGAGTTAAGGTATCGTAATCGTCACCTAGATCTGATTGTCAATCCAAATATTCGAGAGGTGTTTCGAAAGAGAACTGAAATTATTTCTGAGACTAGATTAACGCTAGACTCAAAACAATTTTTAGAAGTAGAAACACCTGTTTTGCAACCAATCTATGGAGGTGCAAATGCAAGGCCATTTACAACCTATCATAATGCTTTAGATCAGAAATTATTTCTTAGAATTGCAGATGAATTATATTTGAAGAGATTAATAATAGGTGGGTTCGAGAGAGTATATGAAATATCAAAAGATTTCAGGAATGAGGGCATGGATCGAAATCATAATCCTGAGTTTACAATGTTAGAATTTTATTGGGCCTATGCAGACTATAAAGATTGTATGGTTTTGGTTGAAGAGATTATTCGAAATGCTGCGAAAAGGATAGGAAAACTAAAAATCACATGGGGAGAATTTGAAATTGACTTATCCAAAAAATTTAAAGAAAGAACATTTTATGGGTTGTTAAAAGATGCGACTGGTTCAGATTTGTCTTTGATGAATGAAAAAGAGCTTTTCGATATATGCAAAGAGAACAATATAGAAATCAAAGAGAATTCAAATATAGGACAAATGCTAGACGGTTTAATGAGTAACTTGGTTGAGCCTAATCTTATTGACCCAACATTTGTAGTTGATTACCCTAAGTCTATATCTCCTTTAGCAAAAATAAAGAGAGATGGAAGTAAAAATATTGTTGAAAGGTTTGAGCTGTTTATAGGTGGCTCTGAGTTTGCTAACTCTTTTACAGAGCTTAATGATCCAATTGATCAAAGAGAAAGACTGGAGGCTCAAGCAAAACTTAGAGAAAGAGGTGATGAAGAAGCACAGCCAGTAGATGACGAATTTATCCGTGCGATGGAAGTTGGTATGCCTCCTACGGGCGGCGTAGGAATTGGTATTGATAGACTCGTTATGCTGCTTACAGATAATCGTTGGATTAGAGATGTAATATTTTTTCCAACAATGAGATTGGAAAAAGAATAGGTATGAATCTATATCTGCAGTTTGTTCTGCGATATCTGAATCCTAAATCGAGAAATAGCTTTTCATCAAATGCCAGTATTTTAGCGATTATTGGGCTCTCAATTGGTTTATTTTCACTTCTCCTTACAATGAGTATCATTAAAGGTTTCGAAAATGTTTTAGAAGAGAAATTATCAAGCATAGATGGGTTATTTCGAGTGCAAAACATTTTGGGTAAACCAATCATGGTAGAAGAAAATCTTGATTCTTTATTATATGATACTGGTTTACCTATCGAAGTAAGCCCCTACGTTCGTGGGACAGCGATGATACGTCTAGGCGAATATACCGAAGGTATTATTATTGAGGGTGTGACCAAACTTCCTGATCGAGCATATTTTAATATAGAAGAAAACACTGTTAGCAAGGATAATATTATTATTGGGAAATCTTTAAGTGAAGATTTAGATATTAATATTGGAGACAAAGTGATCATTACATCACTCATAAATACGCTAAGGGTACCAATCAGTCAAAAATACAATTTAATTGAAGTAAGTGGATTGTTTAAATCTGGAATGCAAGAATATGATGAGACTATTGCCTATGTATCCCTTGAACAAGCAAAAAAGATATTTGGAATGGACGATCAGGTCAGTGGCTATGTGATTAATTCAAAAGAGTCATTAATAGCGCTAAATGAAAAACTAAATGATCATATTAGATACCCATATTATTTAGAATCATGGAAAGACAGACATCGTATTATTTTTGATTGGATTAATATACAGAGGTTGCCGATAATAATTATATTTGGATTAATTGCATTAGTAGCAATTACAAATATAATGGCAACAATATCTATGATTATAAGGGAAAAAAATAGTCAAATAGGAATTCTTATGGCCCAAGGTATGAAATATAATAATATACAGAAAATATTTTTTATTCAAGGTGGTGTAATTGGTTTGGTTGGATGTGTTTTAGGGTCTACCTCTGCTTATTTATTTATTTTATTGCAAAATAGATATAAGTTTATTTCGTTACCAGAAGACATTTATTTTATGGATTATGTTCCTGCAGCTTTTGACTATTCTATATTTTGCATCATATTGATTTCAACATTATTAATATCAATATTATCTACTATAGTACCCACAAAAACTATCATGAAACTTCGGCCTTCAGATCTATTAGTTCAGGAATGAGATTTCATTTTTTTATTGCAAGTAGATTTCTTGATTCTAATAGGGGAGTGGGTAGATTTACTGGAATTATATCTAAACTTGGTATAGCAATTGGTTCTTTTGCGTTAATAATTGCTATTTCTATTCTTAATGGTTTTGAACTACAGGTAAATAAAAAGATAATTGATTTTGATGGTAATATTAAAATCTCAGGAATAGGATTAAATGATGATTTATCTTTGCTTAATGATCTTGATGAGATAATAATGATATCACCAAATAGGCAGAGGCGTGGTCTTATTAGTTATGAATCAAAGCAAAAGGTTGTAACATTTAAAGAAATTGATACTGATATAATAGATGAATTCTATCAGCTACCAATCATTGGAAATTACCCGACCAAGGAACAGATCTTAGTTGGCTATGATATAGCTTCTAGATTAGGGATAAAGGTAGGAGATGAGATAATTATTTCTTCACCTCTTGACCAGACATTAATGTTAGGCTTCCCGCCCGCTTTCAAGGTCCAAGTCAGCGGTCTATTTTATTCAAAAATTTTAGACTATGATGATAAATTTGTTTTTATTTCAAATAAAGCAGGTAACAAACTATTTCGACATGCTTCCCAAGCTAATTTTATAGATATAAAAACAAAAGATAACAATAGACAAAAATACTTAAAGAAAAAAATAAGTCAACTATTTGATAATAAAATTAAAGTTGAATCTTGGGAAGACAGACATGCGACCCTTGTAAAGGCAATGAACATGGAAAAGATAGGCTCAATAATCGTTTTAAGTCTAATTATTCTTGTTGCTTCTTTCAATATGACTTCCACGCTTTCGTTAATTACAATAAAGAAAATAAAAGATATTGGTATACTAAGAGTATTAGGTACTAAAACAGGTGATATACGTAGGATTTTATTTGCTCAGGCTCTTATTATTGGTGGTAAAGGAACTTTCATCGGAATTTTTTTTGGTATAGCCTTTGTTTACATACAAAATATGTTTGGTATTATTAGATTACCTAGTGATATATATGCGATTGATGTATTACCTATGGACCTATCATTTGCAGATTTATTTATTATAACTCTAATTTGTTTTATCTTTATTACTTTACCAGGATTGTCATCTGGTAAGAAAGTTTCAAATTTTGATCCTATCGAGGCCCTAAGATGGATAAAGTGATATTGGAAGCCAAGGGTCTGATTAAATCCTATGTCAATGGAAATAATAAGTTGAAGGTACTAGATGGTATCGGCATTAAGCTGGAAGAAGGTAAGATAGTAACTATTATGGGTAAATCAGGATCTGGAAAGTCAACACTATTAAATATTTTAAGTACTTTGGATAGTACAGATGAGGGAATGATCTCCATAAATGGGAATGATATTAATTATTATACTGATGATGATATATCATATATGAGGAATTCTTATATTGGTTTTGTTTTTCAATTTCATCATTTACTACCTGATTTTACAGTTCTTGAAAATATTCTGATGCCAGATTGGATCAACAAGACAAATTCTAAAAAAGTTAGAGCTCTAGAATTATTAGATTTATTAGGACTAATAATGATTAAAGATAAATATCCATTAGAATTATCAGGAGGTGAAAGACAGCGTATTGCGGTACTAAGAGCATTAATAAATAATCCAAAAATTTTATTTGCTGATGAACCAACTGGAAATTTAGATGAAAAAAATGCACTAATATTGGTTGACCTTTTTAAGCAAATTAATAGAGATTATAACGTGACTATTCTTTTGACTACACATAATCCAGATGTTGCCGCAATTGGCGATGTAAGGTATGAGTTAAAGTCTGGATTATTAGAAAAAAATAAAGATATAAATAAATGAAAAAGAATTTTTCTAAAAAACTTCAGACAATATTGAAATACGCAAAAGAGAATGCAATTCGATTAGGACAATCTTATGTAGGATCAGAGCATCTGCTAATTGGGTTATTAAAAATTAAGTCAGGTATATCTTCAAAAATTTTTGAACTCTATGATTTAGATATAAAATCAGTAATTAAAATGATAGAAGACTTAATTAGTACATCAGAGAGCACAATGACTTTAGGGCACCTTCCTCTAAGCATGAGAGCTGAAAGAGTATTAAAAAATGCATATCTTGAAGCATCATCTAGAAACCATCATGTTGCTGATGATGAACATTTGCTGTTAGCAATGTTGCGTGAGAAAGAAGGGGTTGTTTACGAAGTGTTAAACTCTCTCAATTTTGATTTTGATACCGTATCAGAATTGGTTGATGGTGAAAATATAGATGATGAAGAATCTTATGAAATTGATGAATACAAAACCAAGGAAAAAACACCTACACTTGATCATTTTTCAAGAGATATCACAAAACTTGCATCAAAAGGCAAATTAGACCCTGTAATTGGTAGAGAAAAAGAGATAGAAAGAGTTGCTCAGGTTTTAGCTCGCAGGAAGAAGAATAACCCTGTTCTCATTGGGGAGCCAGGTGTAGGTAAGACTGCTATAATTGAAGGATTAGCCCAAAGAATTGTTAGAAAGACTGTGCCAAGACTCCTTCACAATAAACGTATCCTTTCTCTGGATTTAGCGGCAATAGTATCAGGCACAAAATATAGAGGACAGTTTGAAGAAAGATTGAAAAGTATCATGAGTGAGTTAGAATCTCGCCAAAATCTAATTATTTTCATTGATGAAGTTCATACGTTAGTCGGCGCAGGAGGAGCATCTGGTTCATTAGATGCTTCAAATATGTTCAAGCCCTCATTGGCTCGTGGAGATATTCACTGTATTGGGGCAACTACTCTTAATGAGTATAGGCAGCATATTGAAAAAGATGGAGCTCTTGATAGGCGTTTTCAAAAAATAATTATTAATGCTCCATCAATAAATGAGAGCATCGAAATATTAATGGGGTTAAAAGAAAAATATGAAGAACACCATAATGTGAAATATTCAAACAATGCAATAGAGGCATGTGTTCACTTATCAGAGAGGTATGTTTCTGATAGATTTTTACCTGATAAAGCAATTGATATATTAGACGAGGCAGGTGCGCGTGCTCATATGTTTAATGATAAAGTACCAAAGAATATTATAGATATTGAAAAAAAAATAGATTCTTTAC